>VAZL01000172.1 GCA_005883445.1 Alphaproteobacteria bacterium
CGCTGTTGCCCGAAAGCAGACAAGTAGCAGATCGTCTCGGTATGTCCGCTTAGTGCCAGGAACAGACATCGCGTCCACTTTCGCGCTTACCGACGATCGGTATAATATTGTCCAGAGCTGTCAGCGGGACAGCCGGCCGTGGCGAGGATATTCGGAAGTTTTTGTATCGCACGCCCACCTTTTAGGGCGTCGCGACGACTAGGAGTCGCCATGTTTGACCGCAGAGACGTGCTTTTTGCATCGGCCACAGCGTTGACCACATCATTGGTCATACAATCTACGCCGACCCTTGCCCAATCCGTTACCGTGCCGGGCACGAAGCGCGGCTTCCTGGAGCGGCCGGGGTGCCGCATATACTTTGAGGCCACGGGGTCGGGCCCGGCGATCATCTTTGCGCACGGAGTCGGCAGCAATCACATGACCTGGTGGCAGCAGGTCGCGCATTTCTCCGATCGCTATACCTGCATCGCCTTTTCCCATCGTGGATATCCGCCGGGCAGCGAGATCGGCATTCCCGACCCTAAGGAATATGCGGGCGATCTCGCTGCATTGATTGAGCACCTGCAACTGCCCGACGTGCGGCTGGTGGCACAATCAATGGGTGGCTGGACATGCCTCGAATACGTCCTCAAAGACCCGCGCAAGGTGCGCGCGCTTGTGCTCACATCGACCTGTGGGTCCATTGATCGGGCTTCGGTGCCCTTGGCCGATCCGAACCGCCTGAATGAGTGGGACCGGATGGCAGATGCAGCACGCGCCGACATGGCTCGCCGGGGCATTTCGCCACCGGCCGGCGAGCGTATGGCAAAGGAACAGCCCTCATTGCATTACCTTTATCGCGAGATCGCCAATGCCAGCGCGGCATTCGATCGAGCTGAACTGCGCAAACGCCTCTTCGCGATTGCAACGCGGCCGGCTGACGTATTGCGCGGCTTGTCGATGCCGACACTCTTCATTACCGGTGGTGAAGACAGGAACTATCCGCCGTTTTTATCTGAGGCGCTCGCTCCAATGATGCCGAACGCAAAGGTCGAGCAGGTGCCCGAGACCGGTCATTCGGTATATTTCCAGCGGCCGGAGATTTACAATCGACTGGTTGGCGATTTTCTTTTGAGGGTTGGTTAACTGTTGCGGATCGCGCGTTGGGTCATCGGGTCCCAATGCGCGTGAATGTCCGAGATGGGTCTTGGCTGTGCGAAAACACCGGTGCTCGCGCCACACGTAGAAATATCTCTGAGCAATTGCATCTCCGAGAGTCAAATCATACTGCACACGCGAGGTTCGATGCCTTGCTGAAGAATTGTGTTTTCTACATTTCGTGGATGTATGAGTTTTTACACAGCCAGGGTCATTCACGACCCGCGTAGTCCGGGCCATACGACCGTGCGTGTCCGCTTCACACCGAAAGCGACCATCGCCGATCAAAACTTGGTCCGCCGCTTGGTGCCAATAGCCGACATTGCCGCCATTCGCCGAACGGGATTTATGTAACAGCCGCTTGCAAGTGCAGCGGCCTACTCCGGCTTGATATTAGCCGCGCGGATGACCTTGCCCCACTTCTCGGTGTCTTCGGCGATGACCTTGGCGAAATCGGCCGGCGAGCCGGGCAATGCAGTGCCGCCGATATCGGCGAATCGCGCCTTGATTTTTGGCTCGGCGAGCCCAGCGTTGATCTCCTTGTTGAGACGCTCGATTATCTCGGCCGGGGTGTTCCTGGGCGCGCCGATGCCGTACCACGAGCTTGCCTCGTAGCCGGGCACGAAGTCGGCGACGGGAGGCAAGTCCGGCAATGCTTCCAAGCGCGTCGCGCTGGTCACTCCCAGCGCCCGCAGCCTGCCGGCCCTAACGTACTCGATCGACGCTGCAGTGGGGACGAAAATAACGTCCACCTGTCCACTGAGCATGTCGATCAGCGCGGGTCCTCCGCCGCGGTAAGGAACCGCAACTAGGTTGACGCCGGCCATCATCTTGAATAGCTCGCCGAAGATGTGGCTGGTGCTGCCGTTGCCGGCTGTTGCCATGCTGATCTTGCCCGGATTGGCTTTGGCATGGGTGATGAACTCGGGAACGGTCTTTGCCGGAAATGACGGGTGCACGGCGATGACATTGGGCACGCGCACGACATTCGCAACCGGCGCGATGTCACGGCTGAAATTGAAGCTGAGTTTGTCGTAGAGCGTGACGTTGACCGCCGCCGACACGTCGATCATGAGCAGGGTGTAGCCGTCGGGAGGCGCGCGCACGACCGCCTCGGTGCCGAGATTGGTGCTCGCGCCCGACCGGTTCTCGATGACGAATTGTTGGTCGAGCCGTTCCGACAGCCACTGGCCCATCAATCGCGCCATGATGTCGACGGTGCCGGCCGGCGCCAGTGGCACGATGATGCGCACGGGCCGTGTCGGATAGGGTTGCGCCCAGGCGAAGCGCGAGACGGCCGGGAGCGCGGCAGCGCCCGCTGTCATGCGGAGAAATCGACGGCGGTTACTGCAAAAAGCAGACTTCAGAACGTTTTGCATGCTCGCCTCTTGATCGCGTCTTTCGGCGGTTACGAAACCTGAGCCGTCAGCAGATGTGTTTCTTCAGGATAGGTAACCCCGTCCCCATCGGCGTAGCGCTGCAGCTGCTTCATGACGCTCGCGCCAAGTTGCTTGCTCGTCGCAGGGTCTACCGCGGCAATCACGGCTGCAAATGGCGTTGCGCCCAAATGGCCCAGCGTGAATTGATCCAGATCGGGCAGATGGATATTGATCCCGCTGACGCGCACCTCGACGCCGGAAAAGCCCGCTTCCGTTGCAAGATGGTGCAGTTCCTCTCTGGTGGGGGCTTGGCGCCTGCTGGAGAGGAACTGGACGGAGGTTTCGTTGCTGATGTACCGGGCGAGTGCTTCACCAACGGCACTGTTGTAGAGGCCGGGGCTGTTCCATACGCTGAGCGCGAGACGGCCGCCATGCTTGAGCACGCGACGCATGTTCCGCAGCGCGAGCGCCTTGTCGGGAAAGAACTGCAGCCCCTGCTGACAGAGAACCGCGTCGAAGCTGGCATCCGGCAATCGAAGATCGAGCGCGCTGCGCTCGATCCACTCGATCGGTGCCCCAGCCGGTGCCGGGAGCGATCGCGCGACGGCGAGCATCCCGGGGTTCAGATCGACACCAACGACGTGCCCGCCGGGACCGACGCGCTTCGCCGCAGCGCGAGTCACGACGCCAGTCCCGCAAGCAACATCCAACACGCACTCGCCCTCCGAAAGCCGAGCGCCGTCGACAAGCAAAGGCGCCCAGGGTGCGAGGATGTATCGAGCGACGTAGCGCTCGTACAGTT
>VAZL01000173.1 GCA_005883445.1 Alphaproteobacteria bacterium
CAAGCAGCGCGGCGCGCCGCTCGGACCCTCCCTTGACCGAGCTCGCCCCGCTCTCGCCGAGGGGCAGGGGTGCGGGTTTACCCGCACCCTAGTTTGAGGAAAGAAAGTGTCGACGTTGAGTGTCCGCAGTGGGTGGACTCCGGTCCTTCACCGGACGCGTCCGGGCGGCGAGGTTGCGCCGTGAGCGGCCATTCAGCCACGGCACTGACCGCTGATCCGCGGGCGTTCGCCCCAAAAGGCCAAAAGGCGTCCTGAAGACGGTAAGCACGCCAGGGCTCTTCTTATCGTGATCCGTATATAACTGTGGCGCGACCGTCGTCTCTCGGGCCGACCACCGCGGGACCGGCTTCACCGCCTAAGCCGCCTATGCGGTGAGACCGCAGCTTTCGAGTATCGCTCTCGCGCAGCGCAAGTCCGCTGTCTCGAAGCCCTCCGTGAACCGATCGTATACCGGAGAGAGAACTTGCCGCGCATCATCATGCCGATCTTGCCTTACCCTTAACCGCGCAAGACTCATTGCGGCCCGTAACTCCCAGAATAACGCGCCCTGTTCCCGGGCTACGTCGATCGCACCGACGAAACAGTCTTCGGCCGCCGAAACGGACTGCGCCGTCGCTTCCTGAATCAGCAATTCTCCCTTGATGCGAAGGAGTTCGGCAACGTACCAGCGCTCTGCTCCGCGGTCAGCTCTCGCCAGCGCTTGGCCGACGGTGGCGAGGGCTTTGCCAATCTGTCCCAGCCCGGCGATGCCTTGCGCCAAGATACCAAGGTACTCGGTGAAGCGTCCCAACCACCCGGAGTTCGTGCGTGCGTCGAGTGTGGTGACCATTAGAGCCGTGCCGGCCTCGAGCTCACCGCGTTCAATCAGAAGCGCTGCTTCGAGACAGCGCCCTACCATCACATATCGGGCGAAGCTCTGTCTCGTCGCAGTCTCGATCAGCATGTACAGAGAGCGCTCGGCAGTAACGAGATCCCCTGTAATCAGTGCGACAGGAGAAACGGCCAACGCAAGCACAAAGCAAATCGTCAATTTGTCGTTCGCTGTTTCGGCATCTGTCAGGCTCGCTCGTGCGACGCTTTTGGCTTGGTCAACGAAACCTTGTAGCCATAACGAGCGCGCCAGCATCGCTCGCGTCAGTGCACGCTGGTCATAAAGGAACCAGACCTTGTCGCGCTGACGTTGCGGTGCAACGTACATTTGGAGCACGCGTTCAAAGCAGCGCTGGGCTGCGCGGTGATTGGCCAGATATTGCAATGTGTAGCCCATAACCCGATCGGCGACCGAAATAACGCCGGGATCGCCGGTGCGGGATGCGACGCGCGAGAAGCGTTCCGCAACGGATTGCGCCGCACCGCATTCGCCGGTGTTGAAGTACAAGGCCCACAGCGCCCAAAATGCACGCACCTGCGCGTCCAAATCATCCAGGCACTCCGCGATTTCGAGCGCGGCGGTTAAGACGCTTCTCGTCCGTTCGATTGATCCTAATGTAATGGTCAAACAAGTCCCTAGTGCGATTTGCAGCTCCATCTGGGTCCGAGCACTCAGGTTCGCATCGACTCTCTCCAGCGCGTGCTCGGCGCGATCACGAAGCTCGGCCGTCAACGAAAGATTTAGCCAGACCGGCGCATACGCCGCCGTAAGGGCAACTCCGATCCCCGAGTCCCCGCTCGACGAGAAGCACCAGTCGATCGCAGCGCGGACATTGTCGATCTCTCGGGCATATTGGGCCAAGTCCGCGGTGGCGGCTTCTCGCGACGAGCCAGGTGCGGCCCTCACGAATAGGTCTCGAAAGAACTCCGCACACCGCCCGGTGATCTGCTCGGCGTCACCGCTTTCGGCGAGCCTCCCAAGCCCATACGCCCGTATCGTTTCGAGCAATCGCCAGCGACCGGCTGGCACGGATCCATCCCGCGTCACAAGGGACTTCGCCACGAGATTTGCGATACTCTCCGCGACAGCCGGCGCGGTGCTGTCGCCCGCGACCGCCGCTGCCGCCTCGAGAGTGAACCCGCCGGGGAAGACCGCCAAACGACGGAATAGTCGCTGCTCGGCTTCAGGCAGCAGTTCATAGCTCCAGTCGAGCATCGCGCGCAGCGTCCGATGGCGCGGCAATGCCGTACGACGCCCGCCGGTTAGCAGCGTGAGACGATCATCCAGGCGCGAGGCGACCTGTTCGAGCCCAAGCGCGGCGGCGCGAGTTGCGGCAAATTCGATGGCCAACGGGATGCCATCGAGATGCCGACAGATCGCCGCGATCGCGGCGAGGCCGTCACTGTCGGGGGAGAAGTCCCAATCCAGCTCTCGCATCCTGGCGACGAGCAGCTCCACCGCGCTACGCCCCAGGACATCAGATGGCTCCTGCCAATGCTCCGATGGCACCTCCAACGGCGGGACGCGATAGACGCATTCGCCTTCGATCCTCAGCGCCTCTCGGCTGGTCGCCAGCACGGTCGTGCGCGGACAAACGCGCACCGTCGTTTCGACCAATTGGGCCGCCGCATCGATGACGTGCTCGCAATTGTCGAGGACCAGGAGGAGCCTCTCTCCTCCGATGGCCCGAGCGACGGACTCGGCGGAAATCTCGTCGCCGCCGAGCTTGAGGCCGAGGACGCCCGTGACCGCGGACGGCACCAGATCGGGATCGGACAGCGAGGCCAGCTCGACCAGCCAAGCGTCACCCCCAAAGGCCGGGAACAGGGTGCGGGCGACCTGCAGCGCCAGCGCGCTTTTGCCGATCCCACCGGGCCCGGTCAGCGTGACCACTCGATAGGCCGACAGAAAATCCAGCAGATGCTGCACAGCAGCGGTACGGCCGATCAG
>VAZL01000174.1:0-1853 GCA_005883445.1 Alphaproteobacteria bacterium
TGCGTTCCCTCGGCCAACCGGCGATCGTCATGACGCACTCGATGTCCGGCGCTTATGGTTGGAAGCTCATTGAGAATTACGGCCAGCACATCGCCAAGTTGGTGGCCATCGCTCCCGGTCCGCCCGGCAATATCCAGGCCGTGTCCGACATCGCCAGCGAGACCGCGGATACGGTCGTGGTGCGCGGCTCTACCACGATGACCATCAACCTCAAGCAGCCGGTCGTTTCCGACCGGAACTTCGTCGAGGTCAAGCTCGTCGGCAAGAGCGCGCAGTTTCCGCGCGAGCACATCGGCGCGTATGCCTCCTCACTCACGCCGATCCCCCCGCGGCTGCTCTACCAGCGCCGCAATATTCGCGGCAGCCAGCTCAAGGTCAGCGATCTGTCCAACTATCGAGGCAAGCGCATCTTGGTGATGACCGGAACCGCAGACATCGATCATCCGCGCGAACTTGACGGGGCCATCGTCGAGTGGCTCAATCAGAACGGCGCGAAGGCGGATTTCCTCTATCTCGGCGACCACGGAATTGAAGGCAACGGCCACATGATGATGCTCGAGAAGAACAGCGATGCCCTCGCCGGCCAGGTCCTGTCCTGGATCGAGAATAGCTGAGTCTCGCAACCCACAGCGGTCATGGGAGCGGCGCGCCGCCCGGTTTACAGGTTCGCGCCCTAGTCCAGCTTCACTTTACGCTCGTAGTACGCCCACAGCAGCGGAAACAGCCTCGGATTGAACGTCCCCTCGGCGCAGTCGCGCGCCTCGTCCTCGCTCAGGGGAATGGCACCGCCCATGACCTCGGCCTGAAGCTGGATTTGCGCGTTCTCCTCCAGGAACGTGCAGGCGAAAAACGCCTCCTCGGCGCTCGCGCCCACCACGACGCTGCCGTGGCCGCGCATCTGCGCGCAGCGATGCCGGCCGAGCGTGTGCGACAAGTCGGCAGCCTGCGCGTCGTTCACCACCAGGCGCGGGTTGTCCCAGGTCGGCACGCCGGTGCAGAGGAACGAGCCGTGCAGGAACACCGGCTTGATTTGCTTGCCGGCGACCCCAAGCGCGCGGGCGTGCGGCGCGTGCAGGTGCACGACGCACATGGCGTCGGGCCGGTCGCGGTGGATCTGCGTGTGGATGCGCCACTCCAGCGGGATCAATCCGCCTGGATGCTCGATGATGGTGCCGTCGATGTTGTAGACGAACATGTGCTCCGGCCGCACCACGGTCTTGTCGGTCGAGGCCCCTGGACTGATGAAGCACTTGTCCGTGCCGGGCACGCGCACCGACACGTGGCCGAACATCCCGATCGTGCCCTGGAGGTTGAGCATCCGCGTCAACGTCGCAGCCTTCTCGCGCAGCAGCGCCTCGTCATTCATGCTTGAAGTCCGTCTTTCGTTCGAATGGGATTACCGAGGCCGCCCGGCCTACTCGGTTCTCGCGAGGCCCGCGCGCTGAATGAGGCCGCCCCAGCGGTCGATCTCCGACGCCAGGAATTTCTGCAACTCGGCCGGCGGCGGGCTGTCGACCGGGATGGTGCCGATCCGCACGATCACGTCGCGAACCTCCGGCGTCGCGGCCACCGCCTTGAGCTCGGCATGCAGCCGATCGATCACCGGTTTGGGCGTCGCCGACGGCGCGCAGATCATCGTCCACCCGACGGCATCGAAGCCCGGCACTCCGGACTCCGCAATCGTCGGGACATCGGGCAATGCCGGGACGCGTGCGGTAGAACTCACGCCGAGCGCGCGCACCCTGCCGGCGTTGATGTGGCCGACCACGCTGCCCGCGTCTGCAAACATGAGCGCAACGTGACCCGCCATCACGTCGTTGAGCGCGGGCGGCGCGCCGCGATAGCTGACGCCG
>VAZL01000174.1:1925-8546 GCA_005883445.1 Alphaproteobacteria bacterium
GCCGGCACGCTGGGATGGACCACCAGCGCAAGCGGCGTCCGGAACAGGAGCGCAATTCCCTGTAGGTCCTTGAGGGTGTCGAACGGCATGTGCCTGATCAGCGTGGGATTGGCGGCGAGCGAGCTTGCCGGGGCCAGCAGCGTGTGACCGTCCGGCGGCGCGTTGGCAACGGCGGCGGCCGCAATGTTGCCGCCGGCGCCGACGCGGTTCTCGATGACGACCGGCTTGCCGAGCCGCTCCTGAAGTTTGGGAGCCATTGCGCGCATCACGAGGTCGATGCTGCCGCCGGGCGGGAAAGCGACGACGAAGGTGATCGGTCCGGTCGGGAACTCCTGTCCGAAGCCGCGGCCGCCGAGCGCAAAGAGGCCTGCCAGCGGGGCCGCAATCAGAACGGCACGACGTGCGACCATTGTTCGTTTCGTTCCCATGCCGGGAAGAGTATACGCACAATCCCTGCGCGCGTACGTCGCTGCGCCGAAGCGGTCATTCGGGTTGTCCATTTGTCACGCTCCGCGCGCTCTCGGCCGACCGGTCAGGGGCGAGCAACGTACGCGCTGGCCTCTGCCCCGCCAGTTCGATTATTCTGGCACAGAGCCTTGGCGGGGGGTCCGGTCCGTCCAGATGAGTTTTTCCGTGGGAACGCGGGTCGCCCGCGGCGTTGCCTCGTTAGCCCCTTTTGCCTCTGAACTCTTGCAGATGGTTCTTGCGTGCTATGCGTCGTGGCGGACCGGAAGGAATCAACTGATGCGCTACATTGCAATCGTTGCATTGGCTTTTGCATTTACGGGGTCTGCCCACGGCGCAAGCAACGACCCCAAAGCCACCCGGAAAGGCGGCGAAGAGGACACAGCGAGCAAGGCGGCGCAGGGGACCGCACAGCAGATCGCCAAGCCGGAAATCTATTGGCTCGACTCGGCCTATCGCCGCAGCGACGGCGCGCTGATTCAAGAGCAACGTGAGTTTCTGCGAAATAAAGGCGACCCTCGATTTCTTCCTCCGTTTTCCAGTTTGGCGGAGTGCGAGGCAGAAGCTAAGTACCGCATGAATTGGCGCGGCGGCAGGGACAGCCCCGTTTTCGAGAGAGCGGATTGTCGCCCGACCGCCATTACACGCAAAATGCTAAACGCCGTCCGCAAGGACTATTGCTGGGATCACCCCAAGAGACCAGCGTGGGAGCGCCCAGAATGCCGAACCGCTGTTGAAGGGCTAACCAACATTTTAGAAAGAGAGTTGAAAACAAAATGAACTCTCTGAGCGTCGAACAAGCTAAGCGGTCCACGGCATATGCTGCGCGCATGCGCGATGGCGGAGCTGAGCAACGCGGGCGGCTTCTTGTCGCGTTGCCCAATAACGACAAGGGCCTTGGATTCGTGGCAAGGTGCGGCCGTGCTGGGCGGAAGCGATGCGACGGACCGCATCCTAAAGGACTCGGCCGGGAAGCCCTCAAAGAGGTACTAAGGGGCTAAGCTCCGCCAACCGGCCACGATCAAACTGACCACGACCCGGCCTTCATTCAATCACCTCGTCAACAGAGGAGGAGCGAGAGTGTCCAAAGCTTCAATCGCAGCCGTACTGCTCGCATTGGGGGTCGTCTCCCTCCTGGAGGGCACCAACGCAATGGTGGTTCCGCCGTCGGATTTGCAGCCAGCGTTGGCAACGCCGGCCGCCGTCGAAACGGTCGCGCTACGCAAAGATCGCACGATAACCCGCCACGTCGTGGTTCGGCATCGAGGCACCCACGTCAGAACCCGTCACGTCGCAAGCGCACGTCGAGGCGTCGCGGTCAGAACCCGTCACGTCGCGAGCGCACGTCGAGGCGTCGCGGCCAGAACCCGTCACGTCGCGGTTCGACATCGCGCCGTCGCAGCCCGAAGGACCCATGTCGCGGTGAGCAAGCGCAGTGCTGTGGCCGCGAAATCCACCGAGGTCGTGAGGCCCGTCAGGCCGTGGGTCCGGCAACCCTACTACGGGAGCGTCTTTGACTGTGTCACGCTGGGCGCCATCATTGCCGCCACTGCTGTGCCGACGTCGCCGTCTTTCGACCTGTGCTGGTATTGGTCGAGTTCCTCGCAGACTCGGGGCTATTGGGACTTCTGCCAGTAGTTCGATCGGACCGTACGATTTGCCACGAAGCTCGCGTGCCAGTCGGACCCCTCCACTGGCCCGGAACTCGGCCGCAGTTGGGTCAGCAACCATAAACCATAAGGCCCGGAGCCGACAGGGCTCGGGGTTCGACGCGATTGGCCCCGAGCTGATATGGGGCGGGATCGAGGTCGCGCGGCGCGGCGGCCGATGGCAAGACGTTTGTCGATAGCGCGGCCGGCCATTTTTTTGCCATCAGTAAACCATCTCCCACAGATTTTTCGGCAACGATTAGCACAGAATCGTCATGTAACTTTCATCTGCTCTTGGCGCGGGTTTTTGAGATGCTGACGTCGCGGTTGCTCGGCATTTTTGCTGTCCTATCGGCTCTCGCGTCCCCCGGCGCCGAATTTGCGGTCGCGCGAGATGCGCCGGCAAACGATTTTTCTTCGCTGCTCGAGTGGAAGAACCAAATCGCCGCGGACATTGAACACAATAAGCGCTATCTGCCCGGCGTTAGAACCCGGGGCAAAATCGGCGTCGTGTACTTCGACTTGAACATCAACCGCTCCGGGTGGGTGCTGCCGGGAACCCGCATCGTCACCGTTGACCGTGAAATCGGCAGCGCGGCGCTCCTCCTCCTGCAGCAATCGCAGCCATTTCCAGCGCCGGACCATGTCGGCCTTCGCGATGCAGCATTCCGCATCCTCGTGCCGATCCGGTTCTACGAAATCCCTCCTCAGCAAGCCGCAGGGCTTGCCGACCTGGAGCGACGCAAACTCCTGGAGTGTTACCAGGCGGATCGTGAGGAGCTCGAGTATCAGCGTCGGAAGGCGGCGTATAGGAAGGCGGAGCCGCCGACCGATGTGCATCGCGTGCCGGAGGGATGTTTCGAGGCAAAGCGTCAGGACGCCGAGCGCGAGCGTCAGGACGCCGAGCGCCGGCGTCAGCAGGCGGACGCGCTCCGATAGTGGCACAAAGCGGACATGCGCCTAACCTACGTCAGGGATGTGGCCATCAGTACTTGTCCGGGTACTTGCTGATAAACCCGTCACGGTTGGGCATCTTCACCTTGGGCAGTGTCTCCGCGTTCATCACATCATTCTCGCCGATGATCTTGTTGAGCGCGAGGATGTAGGCAGTTAATGCGTAGACTTCATCGTCCGTGAGCGTCTTCGGCTGTTGCCACGGCATCGCTCGACGGGTGAAGTCGAAGATGGTCGTGGCATAGGGCCAATAGTTGCCGATCAGCTTTACCGGATCGCGGTCAGCGCTGTTGAGCGGACCGCCGCCGACCAGCGGGCCTTGGCGCCCTGCGTCGATGTCCCGCTGCCGGGCGGCAGACCGATGCCGTCCGGCGCAATGCTGATGTCCCAGGGCGCGAGATCGGCCGGTGTGATCGGTTGTCCGAATCTCGGGGCATCGGCGGCATCGGCCACGCTCAGGCCGAGCGTAAGTGCAGTGGCTAACGCAAGTATCTCATGCATAGACATGGCTCACCCCGCCCTTGTCATCGATTCCCCAGCTCGTGATGGCGTTGCAGTGCTCCATCGTGAATGCCGCCACGTTCGGCGTACCCCGGGGCGGGCCGCGCTCGGCAATGAATGCTTCTCTCGTCGGCTGCACGTTGCCGGCTTCGTCCGTCGCACGGCTTTGCAAGATCGCAGTGCGACCATCCCAGTTCCACGGAATACGGAAGCGAGTGAATGCTTTGCTCAGAACCGGCGCCTGCAACGCCGCCTGCGCCCAGCTCTTGCCACCGTCGGCCGAGACCTCGACTTTGCCGATGCGGCCATTCCCGGAAAAGGAAATGCCGGAGATCTCGTAGAAGCCGGGCCCCTTCATGTTCAGTCCCGGCGACGGGTGAGTGATGAAGGATTTGACCTCTTGGGGGAAGTAGAACTGCCAGGCTTTTCCGTCCGGCCGCAGGATCGTGTACTGCTTGGTTTCGTTGATCGCCATCACCGGCTGCTCGACGAGCTTGATCCGCCGCAGCCACTTGACGTTCATGTTGCCCTCATAGCCTGGCAGCAACAGGCGTATCGGATAACCGTTCGAGGGATTGAGGCGCTCGCCGTTCTGGTAGAGCGCGATCATCGCGTCATCCATCGCCTTCGCGAGCGGAATGCTCCGGTTCATCGTCGGCAAGTCCGCGCCTTCGGCGATGAACCACTTCGCCTTCGGATCGACGCCGACCTCCTCGAGCAGCGTGGTGAGCATCACGCCGGTCCACTCGGCGCAGGAGCACAGGCCGTGCAGCGCCTGCACGTTGGCCGCAATAGGCTCCTTGGAGTAGAGCGGCGCACTGTTACCACCGCATTCCACGAACGAGATGCGCGATACCATCGGGTAGCGATGCAGATCATCGAGCGTATAGACCATCGGCTGCTTCACCAGTCCGTGGATCACCAGGCGATGCTTGTCGGGGTCGATTTCGGTTTCGCCGCCACGAGCAATCACGAAATGCAGGCCATTCGGTGTGATCGTGCCGTTGAGGAGATGGTGTGGCGTCCGCGCCGCGCTGCCGCGGGGTTCGAGCTTCGGATTGCTCAACGTGCGCACCACCTTCTGCTCGAACTTTGACGGCTGGCCATACGGCGGGATAGGCACGCCGGGCGCGAGGCTCCATGGACCATTGTCAGCGGCTCGGCGGCGGCGCTGGTGAGCGCC
Source organism: Alphaproteobacteria bacterium (assembly GCA_005883445.1). GTDB lineage: Bacteria > Pseudomonadota > Alphaproteobacteria > Rhizobiales > Xanthobacteraceae > VAZQ01. Next base: position 6,678 of record VAZL01000174.1, read on the forward strand.
GTGCTTGCGCCAGTGGTAACTGCGCCTGCGAGAACGATGCCGCGCCCAAGCAACGCGCGGCGATCAAGCAGGCCATTGCCGGCGATAGGCTCTAGCGGAGCAAAGGCGCTTCCATCCTTGCGACGCTTGCGAATGCTCATGATTTTCGCTCCCTCAGCAGATGGTCGGCAGCTTTCGCACGATCAATTCAGCACTTAAATGGCGAGCCGCGATTTTACGTCGGCGCAAAGCCGCTCTCAATCGGCATGACCCCCTGAGCCATGCTACGCCGCGCGGGTTGGTATGTTGGCGCGATGACCCTGCTGCGGCTCTGGCCAAGATAGATTATCATTGCCGCAATCGACTGGTTTTCAAGGGAGGCGAACGTGAACAGAGGCACTTTCATTCGTCGTCACCTTCTCAAGTTGATGGCCGCCGCGGGCACGATCGGTCTGCCTGCCGTGCGCCCGTTCGCTCCCCGCGTGTCGCATGCCCGGGGCGCACCGGCGTATAATCCCGCCGCCCGCTTTGATCTTGCGGTCAGCGAAGTCGAGTTTCGGCGCAACAGCGCCGGCCGCATGCTGATGGCCCGCATCTATCAGCCGAAAGGACCGGGACCTTTCCCAACCGTTCTCGATCTGCACGGCGGTGCCTGGAATCGAAAAGACCGTTTCGCCGAAGAGCCGATGGACCGCGCGCTCGCTGCGAGCGGCCTTTTGGTCGTCGCCGTCGACCTGACGCTTGCGCCCGAAGCGCCCTATCCGGCCTGCGTGCAGGACGCCAACTATGCCGTGCGCTGGCTCAAGGTGAATGCCGCAACCTGGAACGGTGACACCGCCACGATCGGCATCTACGGTTCCTCCAGCGGAGGTCACGTCGCAGAACTTATCGCAATGCGGCCGTACGATCCGCGCTACAATGCCATCCCTCTTGCCGCAGCGCCGAACGTCGACGCCACCGTCGCCTATGCTGCCACGCGTTCGCCGATCAGCAACACCTTTGCGCGCTACGAAAACGCGGTGCGGCGTGGCAACGAGAGCATGATTAAACACAATAAGGTGTTCTTCAATCCGTGGGAGACGATCCACGAAGCCAACCCGCAGGAGATTCTAGAGCGCGAGGAAAAAGCCACCTTGGTGCCGTTCCTCATCATGCAAGGCGCGCTCGATGATAACGTGTTGCCCGAGGTGCAGGAAAAATTCGCCAAGACCTACCGGGCCGCCGGGGGCGAGTGCGACTATCGCCTGTTCGAAAATTCCGTTCACGAATGGGTCGCGGAACCGGGTCCTCAGACCGACAAGGCGCGTGAGGTGGTCAAGGAATTTATCGCACGCCAGCTCAAGACTTGATCGCGTAGCTTGCCCGCGGTTTGTGGAAGACATCCACAGACGTCTGCTGATTTTGTCGCTTTCTGGGCGAAGCGGACATGGCGATCGTGGGCGGCGTTGACCGGTCGGTAATGACCCAACTCCGACGTCCGCCGGCCCTCCCTATGTCGGCAATGCAAGCTCGCCCAGTAACGAAGGTAGATCGTCCGTTCGATCGAGCGCCCACAGCGTCCGCAGGATGCGGTCCGTCCGATCTTTTTCCCAGCGCTTACCCACGTTGCCGCGAAATTTGCGGTCGATTTCGTCTCTGTTCATCGGCCGTGCCGCAAAACCCGGCGCGTAGTCGATCTCGCGTGATATCCGCTGCCCGTCCAACAGGATCGCCGTCACGCGGGTGGGAACCGCGCCTCCGACCCGCGCAGTGAGGATGGGGTCCTCGCTCACTTTGATCCTTTGCATGAAGGCGAGGATGCGCGGATCGCGGTACATTTGCGGTGAGAAGCTTTCATTCGTGATGTCGCCGTCAACCATCGCCCGCGCCGTTATGTACGGCAGGCTGTGG
>VAZL01000175.1 GCA_005883445.1 Alphaproteobacteria bacterium
GATTACTTGGGCCACGGCGTTGACCACACGACAGTCACCGGCATGGGGGCCGTGGTAGGCGCCGGAAAGCTGGTGGGACTAACACCGGAAGAGATGGTGCACGCCATCGGCATCACGGTCGGAGGCAACACCGCCACGCGCCAAGGTCGTGCAGATACCCTCTCAAACTGGAAGGCTTATGCAGCAGCCGACGCCTGCCGCAAGGCGATCTTTTCAGTGCAGCTCGCTGGGAACGGGATGACGGGACCGAGCAATGTCTTCGAAGGGCGCTACGGGTTCTTCAAGGTCATGAGCCGCAAGCCGGTCGCGCCACCACAGCTCGGTGAGCCGTTCGGCATCCGCCGTTGCTTCACCAAACGCTTTCCACTTGGCCAATTTTCCCAAACTGTCGCGCAAGCTGCCGTGGAAGCAAGGTCCTATTTCAAGAGTCCGGACGAAATCCTGGAGGTCAACATCCATGCGTCGCGCTCCGCGATCAAGATCATGGCCGACGGACCGGACAAGTGGAGGCCGCAGACGCACGAAACCGCCGATCACAGCATCCCATATTCGGCGGGCCTGGCGCTCATGTATGGCAAGATCGATCCGGATTACTACGAGGATCCCTATTTGCACGACGCACGATTGCTCGACCTTGTGAGTCGGATCAAATGCCTGCCATCGGACGAAGCTGACCAGCCCGAGCTCGCCAACCTGTGCGAGCTGGAGGTTGTCCTCAGATCCGGTGTCCGCAAGACGGTACGTGTCGAATATCACCGCGGACATTTCAAGAACCCGATGACCGATGCCGAAATGGAAGAAAAGTTCCGTTTGATGGCGCAAAAGCACTTGCCTGCTGATCGCGTCGACAACCTACTGCGCATTGTCTGGAGCGTCGAGAAGGAGCCGCAGGTGAGCAACCTCATCGCGGCGACGCGGGTGTGACCATTCCCGACCGGGCGCGTTGAGCTTCCGCTCCGGGTCATAAGCAGACATTCGTGAAACTACCACCGTGAGTCCGCTTTGCCCTCGAAAGCGGACATCGGTCGACGCGCCCGACATGTCCGCTTAGTGCCAAACGCTTCACTTCGCACTGCAAGAAAAACAGCAACCTTTCTCGGCGTCAGACCACCATGAAGTCGGCCACAGAAGCATATCAATCGAAGACAGTTCGGCATGGGCCGAACCGTTCGCGCGAGACAATTGCGAAGCTCGCAGCAAGAATGCTTAAACGTCATGTTGATCCGCACCCTTTATTTCGAGCAAGCAAGTATCATTGCTGCCGTGGTTTGCAGCCTGATCGTCGCCGGCCTCCTGAAGGGGATAATCGGGGTCGGCATGCCAGTCGTCGCGCTGCCGCTGCTGTCGCTGTTCATCGACATCAAATCAGCGGCCATGCTGCTGAGCATGCCTCTGATCTTCAGCAACTTGCCGCAGGCGCTGGAGGGCGGGAAGACTGGACGGTGCCTCATGCAATTGATGCCGGTGATTCTCGGCATGATTCCCGGCCTCTTCCTTGGAGTTCGAGTCCTGTTGGCGCTCGATGCGAACGTTGCAAAGATTATCGCAGGCCTAGTGATTATGGGTGTCGGCGGCGTCACGCTGCTCGCGCCGAAGCTGCAGCTTCAGTCTCGCTTGGTTTTACCAACCGGCATCACATTCGGATTTTTCGGCGGGATTCTGGGAGGCATCGCAGCGATGCCGGGACCGCTTGTTTTCATATTTATGCTTGCAAAGGGACTGCGCGGAAAGGCGTTCACAAAGGAAGCATCGCTGTATCTCGTCGTTTCCGCCGGCTTGCTGGCAATTCTTCTGACGGCCAGCCGCCAGTTCAGTTGGCTTGACGTTTCAGTCTCGACGGCTGCGATGTTGCCAGTCGTGCTCGGCATGTACGTCGGACGACATATGCGCGATAAAATTGCACCTGAGACATTCAAGAAGCTAGTGTTGATCGCGGTCATTGCCGCGGGCGCCGAGTTGCTGCGACATGGTTTCTTCAGTTGACCAATGAGCAGATGTTAGTTGCTCGCCCTCGCCGATGAGGTGATCGAACGGTGTGTACGGGAGAGGCCTTCGAAAGCGGCCAACTCATGCCGCGGCAAGTAATGCAGCAGCGAGGAGCCCGAGTGCCGCGACAATGGAGGATGCAGTGAAACTGCCCAGACGATCCGAGACAAAACCCGCAAAGATCGGCCCGATGATCTGACCAACGCCGAAGGCGCCAGTCATAAGTGCAAGCGCGCGGCGTGGATCGCCTATGGCGCGAGCGCGGGCTCCCATCAGCCCAAGCGCAGTCAGGCCCATGAATGTTCCGCCCACCAAGATTGCAGCCAAGAAGACGCCTAGCGTGGTGGGCCATGCGACACTTGCCAGCACACCGGCCGCCTCGACAATGCAGGCGATCGCAAACGCCGCAGGGATGCCGATCGGCTGAGCGAGGCGAGTCCACAACGTCACCGACGGCACGGCAGCAATGCCGAAGACAATCCAGATGACGGGTTCGAAGGGGCGAATTGTCGGCGTGGCTCGCACGATGGCCACGAGGAAGGTCGCAGTAATGACGTAGCCGAAACCAAACAGCCCATAGGCAATCATCAGACGTCGCAGGCCGCGATCGATGGCACCTCTGTCCTCACGGGTGCTGCGGACGGGTGGAGCGGTGCCTTCGGGCAAGAGACCGGCCGCCGCCAGCAGCGCTACGAAAGTTACCGCCCCGCTGGCCAGCCACAGCACTTGCCAGCTTTCACCGAGATGCTGCAGCTCGGCGACGAGCACCGCCGACACTGTGATGCCTGTGCCGACGCCGGCGAAGTGCAGCGCCGACAATCCGCTACGTCCGGCTTCTGCCAAACGGTCAAGCACAATCGTGGAGGAGAGGATCAGCACGAATGCACTCGCGATACCGCCAATAAGACGCAGCGCAAGAAATGCCGGTAACATCTGCGTCAGTCCCATGGCGGCGGTGGTGACCGCGCTTATTGCAAGCGCGCCGAGCAGCCATAGCCGTCGCGATCCGACGAGGCCCGGCATTGCCGCGAGCAACGCTCCGAGGAGATAGCCCACAAAATTTACCGACGCGATCAGGCCGGCTTCCGACTTGCTGAGGTGGAGGGCCTCGATCATCGGCGGCAAAATTGGTGTGTAGACAAAGCGGCCGATGCCGAGCGCGGCTGCGAGCGCAATCAACCCGCCAAGCGCAGTGCAGATAGAATCAGCCAGTCCGAGCGACCTTCTGGCCTCGGAGTCAGGACGCGGCATGTGCGCGATCGATGTAACAACTCGGATGCACAGTCTCCACTTTCACGCAGTGAGACTGACGAAGCAACATTTATCGCGGATGGCGTGCGCCTCTCCC
>VAZL01000176.1 GCA_005883445.1 Alphaproteobacteria bacterium
GAACGCGTCACGGTCGATTTCGAGCCGCTGCCCGCGGTCAGCGAGACGATCGACGCCATCGCGCCGGACGCACCGTTGGTTTGGGACGAGGCGAGGTCGAACGTCTGCGTCGATGCCGAGGTCGGCGATGCCGCCGCGACCGCGCGCGCATTCGAGCGCGCGACCCATATCGTGAAGCTGCAAACCTGGGTGCAGCGCGTCACCGGCGTGCCGCTCGAGCCGCGCGCCGCCGTTGGCAGCCACGATCGGGCGACCGGCCGCACCACACTTTACGCCGGCAGCGGCGGCGTCGTTCGACAGAAGCACGAACTCGCCAGCGTTCTCGACGTCCCGGCGGATCGCATTCGCGTCGTCTCCGGCGACGTCGGCGGCAACTTCGGCACCCGCAACGCGTTCTATCCCGAATTCGCGCTGGTGGCGTGGGCGTCGCGGCGCATCGGGCGGCCCATCAAATGGACATGCGAACGGCACGAGGCCTTTCTCAGCGACTATCCGGGACGCGATCTCTTCGTCGAAGCCGAACTTGCGCTCGATGCCGAGGGCCGCTTTCTCGCGCTGCGCGGCTCGAACATCAGCAATGTCGGCGCGCACACCGTCTCGTTCGTGCCGCTGACGAAGGGCGTCTCGGTGATGTCGAGCATCTACCACATCCCGGCGGCATGGGTGCGGGCGCGGGCGGTCATGAGCAATACACCGCCCACCAACCCCTATCGCAGCGCGGGCCGCGCCGAAGTGATGTTCGTGATGGAGCGGCTGATCGATCTCGCCGCGACGACGCACGGCTTCGACCGGCTCGAGCTGCGGCGGCGCAACCTCATCCGCGCCGACGCGATGCCATACACCAATCCGCTCGGCCTGACCTACGACAGCGGCGAATATGCGCGCGCCATGGCTTCGGCGCTCGCGCTCGGACGCTGGGACGACTTCCCGCAGCGGCGCCGCGCCGCGGTCCGCAGCGGAAAACGCCGGGGCATCGGGATTGCCAATTATATCGAGTTCACCACCGGGGCGCCGCGGGAATGGACGAAGATCACGGTGTTGCCCGAAGGCCGCGTTGACGTGGCGATCGGAACCCTGTCGAGCGGGCAAGGGCACCGGACGAGCTTCGCACAACTCGTCACGGATTGGCTCGGCGTTCCCTTCGACTGCGTGAATTTGATCCAGGGGGATACCGACATCGTTCCCGTGGGCGGCGGCTCGCATTCCGGCCGCTCGATGCGGCTCGCGGGCATCGTCATCGGCAATGCGTCGGACGCATTGATCGCGAAGGCCAAGCGCATCGCCGCTCACGTGCTCGAAGCCGCCGAACACGACATCGAATTTACGCGCGGCAATTTTCTCGTCAAAGGCACCGACCGCTCCCTCGGCATATTCGACGTGGCGCGCGAGGCGGTTGGCCGCAACGACTTGATTGGCGAATTGAGCGGGCCGTTGGCAGCGGAAAGCGACGAGACCGTGACGATCGGGGGATGTCCTTACGGCAGCCACGTCTGCGAGGTCCTCGCATCCTGCACGGCCAGACGCACGGCGCGATCGCGCAAGGCATCGGCCAGGCCTTGAACGAGGGTTGCGTCTACGACCACAACAACGCGCAATTGCTTTCAGGCTCGTTCATGGACTACGCCATCCCGCGGGCGCGCGATCTTCCCTCGTTTGCTACCGAGATCAGCGAGGTCCCCGCGCGGAACAATCCGCTCGGGGTGCGCGCCGGCGGCGAAGGCGGCACCACCCCTGCCCTCGCCGCTGTGGTCAACGCCATCGTCGACGCGCTCAAGGAATTCGGCGTCCGCCACCTGGAGATGCCGGTCACCCCGGAGCGGGTGTGGCGCGCGATGTCGCGGAAGCCGGCCCTGTTCGAACGCTAGAGCGCGTGCGGTTGGCTCGACGGGGACAGCTGCCGCGCGTTCGGTGGCGCTGCCCTCCCAAACCCCGGCCTGCCGGGGTTTGGTCACTTTAAGATTTGCTGGAAGCGGGCAAGCCCGCAGCCGGCTGTCGAGAGGGTTGGGGTGGGGTCTGGCATCGCAGACCGCTCTCGCTTATTGAGTTGATGCGTTTTCTGCGCGCGGTTTCCGCTCCGCCGCAAGAGCGCTTTGGGAGGGAAATGCATGTCCCGCGACATTCTCACCGCCCGCAAGGGACCGGTGCTGGAAATCACGCTCAATCGGCCGGAGATTGGAAACGCCGCCTCCGACGCCATGGCGATTGAATTGACCAAGCTCCTGCTTGGCGCCGGCGAGAGCTCCGAAATCGTGGTCCTGCGCGGGGCCGGCGAGGATTTCTGCGTCGGCCGCGAGACCATGGGCAAACGCCCGCCCGGCGCGCCGCCGGAAGCGTTCGAGCTGCGGCGGCGTAACGACGTGGTGTTCAACTGCTACGGCGCCTTCCGGCGCTGCGAAATTCCCGTGATCGGCGTGGTGCGCGGGCGCGCCTTCGGCTTCGGCTGCGCCATCGCGGCGGTCTGCGACATCACGCTTGCCGCCGACAGCGCCAAATTTCAGGTTCCGGAAATGGCGCACAACATCATGCCCACCATGGTCATGTCGGCGTTGGTCGATCGCGTGCCGCGCAAGGCCATGACCTATCTGGTGTGGTCCACCGCGGTGATCGGCCCGGCGCGGGCGCGCGAGGCCGGCATCGTGAGCGAGGTCGTGCCCGCCGCCGAGCTCGACGCCGCGGTTGATGCGCTGTGCAAGCAAATCATGCGGGCGCCGCAGCCGGCTCGCGTCGGCTGCAAGGATTACGCGCGCGCCGCCTTGGACATGGATGTCGCGGGCGCGATCGAGTTCGCCCGCAGCATCCACGCGGTGATCAACTCGTCGAGCGAAATGCTCCCACAGGGACACAAATAGAGGCGCGCGGGGGATGTCGAGCCGCAACGTCGATCTGGACAAGTTCCGGCTGCGCCGATTCGTCGAGCGCCTCGTCGACATGGGTGAGGTTGAGATTCACGGCGAACCGGTGCCGCTGACTGGCCTTGGCGCGATCATCGAAGGGACGGATAAAGCGCTCCTGTTCAAGCGGGCCGGCCCCGAGCAGTTGGAGATTGTTGCGAAGACCGCCGGCAGCCGAAAGCGCTTGGCGGCGGCGTTCGAAACCGGCGAGGACAAGCTCCACGAGGAATATTTCAGGCGACTCGCCAACCCGCAGTCCGTGGTGGAGGTGCCTTCCCACGAAGCCCCCGTGCACGAGGTGCAGATCACGGGCAAGGACGTCGATCTCACAAAGCTCCCGTTCCATCCGCAACACGCCTACGACGGCAGCTGCTATCTGAGTTCGGCCATCGACTACACCATCGATCCCGCAACCGGACGAAGGAATGTCGGGTGCAGGCGTCTGAGTCTGCGCAATCGATACGAGACCGGGACCAACGTGACCGCCCCGTCCGACCTCAAGCGCATCTACACGGGCTGCGTGGCGCGCGGCGAACGATTGCCGATCACCTTCACCGTCGGCGCGCATCCGCTCGATTTCTTCGCCGCGACCACGCGCCAGGGCGGTGACGAGTTGTCACTGATCGCCACGTTTCGCGGAGAGCCGGCGCCGGTGGTCAAGAGCGTCACCAACGACATCCTGGTGCCGGCAGACGCTGAGATGACGCTCGAAGGCTATCTCGACGAGCGCGGCTATGCGGAGCCCGAAGGGCCCTTCGGCGAATACATGGGCTATTACGGGGCGATCCACATGGACCCGGTGTTTCATTGCACCGCCATCACCATGCGCCGCAACGCGCTACATCACACGCTGCTGCATGGCTCCGCGTTCGTCCTGGACCAGACGGATAGCGCCAACATCAGCGCAATGCGCACCGAGGCCGAGGCGATGAGGATCCTCAAGGCCACGGTGCGCGAGCCAGTCGCGGTCTATCTGAGGTCGGTGTCGGGCGGCTCCAATACGCTGCGCGTCTCGATCAAGCAGCGCGTCATCGGAGAAGCCCGTGCGGCCATCGCGGCCCTGTTCGGCGGAATCATGAGGCTGAAGCACATCTACGTGTTCGACGATGACATCGATATTCACGATGATCGGCAGGTCGAATGGGCGCTCGGGACGCGCTTCCAGGCCGATCAGGACCTCGTCATCCTGCAGGGAATGCTTGGGATGACGATGGACCCCTCGCTCAACGGCCGGCGGACCGGGGCCAAGACGGGGTTCGACTGCACCAAGCCGTTCGGCCGGGAAGGCGAGATTCCGCTCACCAGAAGCGCAGCCAAGGTCTTCGGCGGCCCCGCTCGCTTCCAAACCGTCGAGCAGGCGCTCGCATCGGCGCCGATGTTTTATGCCGACATCGTCGAAGCCATCGGCAGCGATGACGGACGTGAGATCGCCTGCGGATTGGATGAGCTGCGGCAGGCCGGGCGTCTGGGCCGCGATCGCGACGGCCGGTATCATCTCGTTCGGTCCAAACCGGGGGTGACCGCCATCGTTGGCAGCCTCTACCACGACCCCAATGAGGGCACGTGAGCCGGTGTAGCGTGCGCAGAGGCGCGGCGCCGGAGTTTCGGCGCAGCCGCAGCGCGACGCGCCTTTGCCCACCCTACGCGTTGCTTCTCTCCGCCCTTGCGCTGCTGCCGCTCGCGAGCAAGGCGCAGGAACTTCCATCGCGCGCGATCCGCATCATCGTGCCGAATCCTGCCGGCGGCGCGGGTG
>VAZL01000177.1 GCA_005883445.1 Alphaproteobacteria bacterium
AGCAGGTCGTCTCGGTGACCGGCCGCGTCCCGCGTCCGCAGGACATCGCCGACGAGAACAAGCGCCGCGCCGCCGTGGCCTCGCTCGATTACATGGGCCTCAAGGGCGGCGAGAAGATCACCGACATCGCGCTCGATCGCGTTTTCATCGGCTCGTGCACCAACGCGCGCATCGAGGATTTGCGCGTGGTCGCGCGCGTGGTCGACGGCAAGAACGTCAAGCCGAGCGTCAAGGCGATGATCGTGCCGGGCTCCGGCTTGGTGAAGGAGCAAGCCGAGGCGGAAGGACTCGACAAGATCTTCCGCAAAGCGGGCTTCGAATGGCGCGAGCCCGGCTGTTCCATGTGCCTCGCCATGAATCCCGACAAGCTCGCCCCCGGCGAGCGCTGTGCCTCGACCTCGAACCGCAATTTCGAGGGTCGCCAGGGCTACAAGGGCCGCACCCACCTGGTGTCGCCGGCGATGGCCGCCGCGGCCGCGGTCGCCGGGCATTTCGTCGACGTGCGGGAGTGGAATTAAGCGCGCACTAAGGGCCGAGATCGCGTCCCGGCCGCCACCAGCAGCGCATTCTGGGAACGATGACCGCCCCGCTCGGGCGATTTTCCGCCGCGAGCCAAGAGGTGCATTCGCGCACGTGCCCCGGGCCCGGGTACTCGTAGGTGTAAGGCACCGGGTAGGTTGTCGCGTACGGCCGGTAGGGATAGGCGGGAGTCACGCGAATTCGCGTGCGCGCGCGCGCGGGCTGGGAACGCGACGGCGCCGATATCTCGGGGCTGCGCGTCTCGTCGGATGGGAACTGCGCCAGGGACTCAGGCGCTGCAGCGAGCGCGCCCGCGCCCGCCACGACGATGATAGCTGCTGTTGCCCGTATCATCTTTGCCCTCGCCCGTTGAGGCGTCCTACGCTCGCCCATCGCCGCGCGGCCGTCAACGTCGGCGCGCCATCGCTGATGTGAGGCAGGATGGCGATGCCTTGGCCGCCCCTTGGCGCTCGCCTAAAACTAGAGCCATGGCCGATCCGCTCTTTGCCGACCCGCTCGCCTGGCGCACCGTGAAAGCTCCGTCGCTGGAGGAGCTTGAAGCGCTCGCGCAGACGGCCTTTCACCGGCTGCCGCAGAAATTCCGCACGCTATGCGAGGGCCTCGTCATCCGGGTGGAGGATTTCCCGACCGAGGAGGTGCTGGACGAACTGGGCGCGCAGTCGGAATTCGACCTGCTCGGCCTGTTCCAGGGCGTCGGCCTGCCGTTTCGCTCGGACAACGCGCCCGGACAGATGCCCAACATGGTGTGGCTCTACCGCCGACCGATCCTCGACTACTGGGCCGAGCACGACGAGGCGTTGGGCGCGATCATCACCCACGTCCTCGTGCACGAAATCGGGCATCATTTCGGCCTCTCCGACGACGACATGGCCGCAATCGAGGCGAGCGTGAGCTGAGTGGCGAGGACCGCGCCGGGTACACGACCCCTGCACTTGACAAAGTCATCAAACAGAACGATTCACTTTGTGACCGGGCAAAGCTCATGGACAAATTCACCACGCTCGAAGGCGTCGCGGCGCCGCTGAAGATGATCAACGTCGATACCGACATGATCATCCCCAAGCAGTATCTCAAGACCATCAAGCGCACCGGGCTGGGCAAGGGCCTGTTCGCCGAGAAGCGCTATCGCGACGACGGCAGCGAGAATCCGGACTTCGTGCTCAATAAGCCCGCCTACCGCAAGGCCAGAATTCTGGTCGCCGATGACAACTTCGGTTGCGGCTCCTCGCGTGAGCACGCGCCGTGGGCGCTGATGGATTTCGGCATCCGCTGCGTGATCTCGACCTCGTTCGGCGACATCTTCTACAACAACTGCTTCAAGAACGGCGTGCTCCCGATCAAGGTCAAGCCGCAGGATTTGGAGAAGCTGTTCGACGACGCCGAGCGCGGCGCCAATGCGACGCTCTCGATCGACCTGGCGAAGCAGGAGATCAGGGGCCCCGACGGCGGCGTGGTGAAGTTCGACATCGATGCGCACCGCAAGCACTGCCTGCTCAACGGCCTCGACGATATCGGGCTCACCATGGTCAAGCAGGACAAGATCGAACGCTTCGAGCAGAAGTCGAAGACCGCGCGCGCATGGGCGTGAGCAAACAAGCGCGGTCGGCCATCAGCTCCAGCACCTCGGACCATCTCTAGACCCGTTCGGCCTCCAGTCTGCGCTGCTCGATCGCCTGCGCGATCGCGACCGTGCGGCGTGCCATGTCGGCATGCAAGCGTTCGACCATGCGACCGTCGAGCTGCACGACGCCCTTGTGCTCGTTCTCCGGCAGATCGAACGCCGCGATGATCTTCTTCGCCTGGGCGACGTCTTCCGCGCTCGGCGAGAAGGCGGCGTTGCACGGCCCGATCTGGCTCGGATGGATGAGGGTCTTGCCGTCGAAGCCCATGTCTCGCGCCTCGCCGCACTCGCGCGCGAAACCCTCGGCGTTGCCGAGGTCGTTGTAGACGCCGTCGAGGATGTCGAGGGCGAACGCGCGCGCGGCCGCCACGCAGCTCATCAGCCACGGCAACATCGGGGCGCGGCCGGGGGTGATTTTCGCACGCGTGTCCTTGGCGAGATCGTTGGTGCCCATCACGAAAGCCGTCAGCCGGGTCTCGACGTCCTTGGCCGCGGCGGCGATGTCGCGCGCGTTGAGCATGGCGAGCGGCGTTTCCATCATCGCCCAGACGCGGATTTTTTGGTCGGCGCTGATGTCGACGAGGCGCTCGCCCACGTCCTCCAAGTGGTTGGGACTGGACACCTTCGGCACCAGCACCGCGTCGGGCTTGGCCTTGGCCACGGCGTTGAGATCGTCCAGCCACCACTCGGTGTCGAGACCGTTGATGCGCACGATGACCTCGCGCGCCCCGAAGGAGCCGGTTGTGACGGCCTCGAACATCTGCTGGCGGGCGGCGGCCTTGCCCTCGGGCGCAACCGAATCCTCGAGGTCGAGAATGACGGCGTCGGCCGGTAACGTGCGCGCCTTATCGATCGCCCGGGCGTTGGATGCCGGCATGTACAGCACGCTGCGGCGCGGACGAATGGTCATGTTGATGCCCCGCTTTGATCTGCTCTACCCTATCGAGGGGATGGCTGCGATGCCACTCTCTGAAGGTGCGCAAAGTCTTGGGCGAGACGTGGCTTGCGGGTGTCGATGGTTGCCGGGCGGGCTGGATCGCCGCATTTGTGCGCCCGCAGGGCGGTGAAGTGCGCCTGCGCG
>VAZL01000300.1 GCA_005883445.1 Alphaproteobacteria bacterium
ACCGCGAACAGCGCCAACCCGCAGGGTTGGGGTCCGCGCCGCGCCGTCATGCGTCCGGGATCGGATCCCAAGACCTTCTCGTCGATCGCCAAGGTCGACCTCGCGACCGGCAGGATAGAGCGCATTCACACTCAGCCGGCGCCGGGAAACGGCTCGGCGCTGGTCACGGCCGGGGATCTTCTGTTCTGGGGCGACCTCAATCGCAGGTTCCGCGCGTTCGACGCCGACAGCGGCAAGATTCTCTGGGAGACCGTGGTCGGCGGAGCGATCCAGATGAGCACGATCACTTACGCGGTGAACGGACGGCAGTACGTCGCGGTGATGACCGGAGACGGGCAATCAGCCACGGCGAACCCGCTGCAGTTGTCCCGCATCAAGACCGTGCGCGGCCACAACGAGATCTATGTGTTCGCGTTACCGGAGAAACGTTGACGGCTCATCGTCGCGGGCGACCGGTCCTTCTTCAGCGTTGCGACGAGCCGCGCAAGCGCCCCGGCGCGGGCGTATTCGCCGCGGCGGCTTCGAAGAAGCGGCTTCGATAGCTGTGCTCATCGACATCGGCGTCGAGCGCCCAGCGCGCGAGTTCCTCGTGCCGGGCGAACCAGACATCGCTCGAGCGTGCGAACTCGGCCAACAGCTCGTTGAGCACGGCGGCGATCAGGGGACGGCCGCCGAACTGACAATGGATCACGAGCACCAAAAGCCCCATGGGTTCGTTCTCGATGAGATACTCGAAGGTGCCCTTGTGGGCGTGGTAGAGATCGCGCGGATTGGCGCGCAGCACGCGGTTGTCGGAGAAATCCGTCGTTGGCACGCCGGCGATCGCGCCGTGCGCCGTCTGAATTTTGATCGGCAGATCGGCATAAGTGACGTCGGTCGTCCAAATGAGCCCCGCCTTGGCAAGGAAGCCGGCGGTTTCCGGCGTGAAGGCGACCACCGGAGAGGCCCAACCGGTCACCGTCTTGCCGCCGCATTGCTGCAAGAGATCGATGCTGCGGCGGATCGTGCTCTCCTGTTGCTCCAATGACATGTAGGCGAGGAGCTGGTCCTGGGTATAGGCGTGGCCGGCGATGTCGTGGCCGGAGCGCACGATCTGTTTGACCGCTTCGGGATATTCCTCGGTGCAGCGCGCGTTGACGCAGAACGTGCCGGGAATGCCGAGTCGATCCAGAAGCCTGATGATGCGCCAGACGCCCACCCGGCCGCCGTAAGTGGACCAGGCCTTGCCGGCATGATCGAGCGTCCCCGGTTTGAGATGCGTGGTCTGCACCGAGTAGGTTGGGGCCTTGTCGTCCGCCCAGGTTTCGAACATCACGGTCACCGAGACGGCGACCTTCTTGCCGTTCGGCCACGTCAATCCGTTTGCCATCAGCTCTTGCTCCAGTACCGACTAGTGTCCCGATTCCGAAGTTCGCATCATTGTGCCGCAGCTTCATTTGCGAACTTCGGAATCGAAGGGACACTAGCAATTTATTGATCTAGTGTGGCTTTGGTTCAGAAGTCCGCATTTCGGACTCGCCGCAAGAATGATGCGGACTTCTGAACCGCCACACTAGTCGACCATCGGAATGCCCATCGCCGGAATGAGCTTTTCCCATTTCTTGGCGTCATCGCGCATGAAAATGCCAAACTCCGTCGGCGGCATCCATCACCAAGCGGGCGACGATCGGCTCGGGCGTGTCGGGCGGGGCGAGCAAGCCGAACCAGGTGTCCATGCGCACGTCCGGCATCCCAAGCTCGGCGGTGGTCGGCACATCGGCGAACATCGGATGCCGCCGCGGCCCGGTCTGGGCGAGGACGCGCAGCGCACCGCCCTCGGCGACGCGCGCGCTCGCGAGCCCGAGCGACACCATCTCGATCTGTCCGGCCACCGCGTCGCTCGCCGCCTGTCCGCCGCCGCGATAGGGAACGTGCACCAAGTCGGCGCCGGTCTTCAGTCGCAGCATCTCGACCGCGATGTGAAGCGCGCCCCCGACACCGCCGCTGCCGTAGCGGACCCGCCCCGGATTCGCTTTGGAGTAGGCGATGAGCTCGGCGAGCGTGTTGGCCGGCACTTTCGGATTGACGGCGAACACGGTCCAGGAGGTGGCGAGGAGGGCAATCGGGGTGAAGTCCTTCACGGGGTCGTAGCGATAGCTCTTCTTGAGAAACGGCAGCATCGTCGCTTCCGACGTGACGATCATCAATGTATAGCCGTCGGGAGACGCTCGATTGAGCGCATCCGCGCCGACCGGCGTGGTGATGATCAGGCGGACCGGTCGCGACGGATAGTCCTCCGTCTGGCCCGGTGCAAGCCCGAGCAGGAGCATCACGCCGGCGAGCGCGATGACGTTGATGGTACGACGGTTCGGCATGATCCTCTCGTGGCTGGCATTCGCGCACCGTGGGGGCCATCGGTGCGATGCGGGGGCATCCACCGAGCCCCTCACCATCATCCTTCGTCGGCTGGCCTTCCGCGCGCGTGCATTTCGTCGAGCAAACCCTGCATGCTCCGGCGCAAGCCGTGCATCTGATCGACGAGATGCAGGATGACCGAGACGCCTTCATCGTTGACGCCGAAGTCCTCACGCAGATCGCGAATGAGCTGGGCGCGCGCGAGGTCGACGTCGGAGAACATCAGCTCCGGCTCGGTTTGCGGGGGAACGAGCCAGCCGGCCGAGATCCAGGCTTCGAGCGAGTGATGCTCCAGGCGGGCGCGGATCAGAAATTCCTGAACCGAGATCATTCAAGCCTCCAGATGCCGGCGGGGATTTTGGCTTTGCCCCGCTTGCCAGCGACGCGCGAATTCCTCGATTTCCGAATCGAGCTGCTGCGGCAGAACAATCTTGAGGGTCACGTATTCGTCGCCATGACTCTTGTCGCCGCGCGGCGCGCCCTTGCCTTTGAGCCTGAGCACCGTTCCCGTGTTGGCGCCTTTGGGGACCGTCATGCGCACCGGTCCGCTCGGCGTGGGGACGTCGAGCTTCGCCCCGAGCACCGCTTCGGGCAGGCTGATCGGCAATTCGAGATGGATGTCGTCGCCCTTGCGGGTGAAGAACTTGTGCGGCTCGACCTCGATCTCGACCAGCGCGTCGCCGGGCGGACCTCCGCCGAGTCCCGGCCCGCCCTTTCCGCGCAGCCGCAGAACCTGCTTGTCCCCGCCGTTCAAGGCTTCCAGGAATTCGACCGGCAGGCGGTAGAGGGCGTCCTGCCCGCGCAGGCGAATGCGGCCTTCGCCACCGCCGCGTCCGAACATTTCCTTGAGGATATCCTCCGAGTCCATGAAATCGGCGAAGCCGCCGCTGCTGCTGTAAACATGCGGCTCCTCGCCGGCACCGTGGAAATCGCGGTAATAGCGCTCGCGCGGCCGTTCGTTTCCGGCGGCATCGATTTCGCCGCGGTCGAAGCGCGCCCGTTTCTCGGCATCGCCCACGATGTCATAGGC
This sequence comes from Alphaproteobacteria bacterium, assembly GCA_005883445.1. Taxonomy (GTDB): domain Bacteria; phylum Pseudomonadota; class Alphaproteobacteria; order Rhizobiales; family Xanthobacteraceae; genus VAZQ01. The sequence continues at coordinate 3,425 of VAZL01000300.1, forward strand.
CGCCGAGATCTGCTTGAACTTTTCCTCCGCTTGCCGGTCGCCGGGATTGAGGTCCGGGTGCAGCTTTTTCGCCAGCCCACGATAGGCCTTGCGGATCTCCTCCTGCGTCGCCTCCGGCTTCACGCCCAGCACAGCGTAGGGATCCTCGCTCACGTGGCGCTCCTCGCTTGACTGACTGATGGACGTTAAGGAACGCGACCCGATGGCGGAAATCAAGCAGCGCCGACTGGTGACAAAGCGACGAATGCTCGGTAGTGGCCACAAGGCGGCTCGAGACGTAGACTTTGCGCGCCCGAATCCGATTTTCGGAGCGGCGCGGTAGGTGACATCCGGAATCGCAAAAATGCTGGTCGGCGTGCCGAAGGAAATCAAGGACAGCGAGTATCGGGTGGGTCTGGTGCCCTCGACGGTGCGTGAACTCACCCGGAACGGCCATCACGTCCTCGTCGAGAAGAGCGCCGGACTGGGAGCCGGCATTGCCGATGCCCATTACCGCTCGGTCGGAGCCGAGATCGTGCCCGACGCCGAGCAGGTCTATGCGCGCAGCGAGCTGATCGTGAAGGTCAAGGAGCCGCTCGCGCCGGAGCGCAGGCAGCTCAGACCCGGCCAAGTCCTCTTCACCTATTTGCATCTGGCGGCCGACCCGCAACAGACCGCCGACCTGGTGGCGTCGGGCGTCATCGCCATCGCCTACGAGACGGTGACGTCATCCCAGGGCACGCTCCCGCTGTTGACGCCGATGTCGGAGGTCGCGGGCCGCATGGCGCCGCATGTCGGCGCGCGTTGCCTGGAAAAGGAAAACGGCGGCCGCGGGGTGCTGCTCGGCGGCGTTCCCGGCGTCCCGCCGGCGGACGTCGTGATCCTCGGCGGCGGCGTCGCCGGCAGCCACGCCGCCCTGATCAGCGCGGGAATGGGCGCGACGGTGACCGTCATCGACCGCAACCCGGAGGTGCTGCGCCGGATCGCGAACCAACTCGGCGCCCGGGTGCGCACGGTGTTTTCCACCAGCGATGCCATCGAGACGCTGTGCCGCCGTGCGGATCTCGTGATCGCGTCGGTGCTGATACCGGGCGCCGCAGCGCCAAAGCTGATCACCGCCGACACCGTCAAGGCGATGAAGGCGGGCTCCGTCATCGTGGACATCGCCATCGATCAAGGCGGATGTTCCGAGACGTCACGGCCGACGACGCATTCGGCGCCGACTTACATCGTCGACGACGTCGTGCACTATTGCGTCACCAATATGCCGGGCGCGGTCGCCCGCACGTCGACCTTCGCCCTCAACAACGTGACGTTGCCCTTCGTGCTGGCGCTCGCCGACAAGGGCTATCGCCGCGCGCTCGGCGAAGATGAGCATCTGCGCCACGGGCTCAACGTCTACGAAGGCATGATCACGCACCGCGCGGTCGCCGAAGCGCTGAAGCTCAAATTCACGCCGCCCGAAGCCGCCTTGCGGCTTTGACGGCAGGGACCGATCGCGCGCTCTCCCCGGCGACGCGTCACGCGTAGGCGGCGGCCGTGCCGGAACTGCCTCCGATGAACGGGGTGCGATAAGTCTCGCGAAACCACAGCGTCATGAAGGTAACGGCGGCCGCGGCCATGATCATGAACGCCGGCGCGATCTCCTCGCCGGTGCGATTGACCAGCCAGGTCGCGACCAGCGGCGTCAGGCCGCCGATGACCCCGAGGCTGATGTTGTAGCCGAGCGCCACCGCCGTGCAGCGCACCGGCGGCGGCGCCGTCTCCACGATGGTGGTGGGCTGCATCTCAAAACCGCGGCGACTTCTCTGCAGAAAACTGCGCAAACTGAGTTACATCAATCAATGATATCGGTTTTGAATCATGCGGCGAGTGCGACGTCTTCGGTCTACAATAGCCAAAAAACCGATGTGCTCAAAAACGCAGAATCTTTGAGAGCGCTGAAAACGACCGTCGACTCCTTGCCATTCTTTAGGTAGCACCCGCTGAGGGCTCCGGGAGCGAACCGAGGTCAGCAGAAAATGCTCGGCACAGACGATGTAGATGAAGAGCTTCAACGGGGATTTGGGCTGTCGATAAATGAACTGGAACCGCTGCTGAAAGCTGGCGGCGATGCTGCCGAGATGAAGTTCATGGAATGCTGCAGATACTTGTGGCAAGCAGATGGAGCAGAATTGACAGAGCCGTTTATCGAGGCGCTGTTTAATAAATTGCCAGCAAAGTCGCGCTGCGTTCTCTTCCAACGAATGTTGACGATTGTGTACTTGGCGCAAGATGCGCAGCAAACATAAACGCCTTCCGAGTGAAGCCGCTGTTTTGCAATTTCGGTGGAAGCAAATGAAGGACGAATGCTGGAAGAATGCCGGCGTAAGACTCACCCCGCGGGCAAAAGTGAGGGACTGGGGTGGCTCGGTGAAAGACGCCTAATGGTAACCAGGCAGCAACGTCTGAACGACTTCCATTCAAATGGTCCACCCCCCGCCGGGGAACTGATGGAATTGCTTTGTGAGGACCACAATGGCACTTACGTGCTTCCTTTTCCCTGTCGGTGGGTTGATGGCGTATGGCGCAGCCTTAGGTCCAACCATCAGATTGATGCCAATGTCATTGGGTGGCGAAGGCAATAGACCCGGTTGAAACCAGAGATGTTGCGGGAGAACGATATGCCCGGCGGGTGGGTCGCGGTCTTCGTCTTATGCCTACTGCTCGCGGGAGCCGTATACGTCGCCTATGAGGGATGGACGGCGCATTCGGGCGACGTTGAATTGCCCGGTTGGGGCTACGCGCTCTTGGGTGTCGGCGTCATTTTCGGATTGGTGATTGGTTGTGGTTTGATGGCGCTTGCCTTCTATAGCAGCCGAAGCGGCCACGACGAGCGCACCGTCTTCAAGCAACAGGAGGATCGCGACGGCGAGGATCGGCATTGACGCGGACGAAATTCCGGTCATGCCCTCTTTCTCTGCCGCGTACTCGCATTTTTTTTCGACGTGCGGCGATGTTCCTGCCTCTGGTCGGCGTAGGCGCACCGCTCCCGCGCTCTGCGTCAACGCT
>VAZL01000301.1 GCA_005883445.1 Alphaproteobacteria bacterium
CGCGATGCTGGAGATTGAGGGACGCGTGGTCCGGTTGTTTGGCGTGGAAGGCACCCGTGGCCGCGCCGTGCGCTATTTCAAGCGCTACCTCGGAAATCGAGAAGTGGCATGCGAGCCCGCCGCTGACAGCAGTGACTACCGGTGTCGCGTTGACGATCAAGACCTCTCGCGCGTGGTGCTGTTCAATGGCGGCGGCCGGGCGGCCGCGAACGCAACGCCGGAATTGCGGGCGCTCGAGCAGCAGGCGCGCTCGACCCGCGTGGGCATCTGGAGCGGAAGGGATAACGATGAGAATTGAGGTGCATGCGATACTCTGCGTTCTTCACGCAGACTCCGGCGCCTGTGCATTACCCTCGAGCAAATTCACTTAGCACAATGACGAATGGTCAACTGCAGCGCTGAACCTTCACCCCGGGGAAATTCGGCTCGGCCGGTTCCGCAACTTCGACGGTGCTGACATTGGCAAACACATTGGCGGCGACGTCGGTTGGGACGTCGTGCGTGAGTGGAGTGAGCGGCTGGTCCTTGTCGGCGCACTTGACGGAAATGCTGAAGCTCCAGGAGTGAAGCGACGCGCCGCCCTTGGCACGAACGATGACGTTCAATTTTGCCTCTTCGGAGGTGAGAGAGCCGAGGGAGGAAAGGTTGCCGGAGAAGGTCATTTTCACCTGACCCCCGCTTTCACTCCGCAGGAACGCGATGGAAACATTGCTAACTTGAAAGCCGCCATCGCTCTCAGCCCCTTTCCGGCGCCAGACCAGTTGCTGTCCTTTCTGCACCGTTTCCTTCAGGCTTCCCGTATTCGCGGTGATGTCAAAGACTGCGGGCTGCTCGAGTGTCAGAGTATCCGCGGCGTCTTTGGACCTGCTTGTTGTCTGCGCACGCACCGGCAACGCAATGCAAGTTGATAGCCCAATGACTGCCGCGCGCCGCGTCACATTGATGGTCATTCCGATTGCTCCAAAGCGCGTGGCGGATGGCGATCGAGCTTCGTTACCAAACGACGCTTGAAAAGTTAAACTGCACTCTTCCTTCCTCGCCGGCAAGAGGTCAACGGCGCAGACGGGCGGCGGTTCCGATGACGGCGCGAGCGCGCCAATGAACATGTGCGATCCTGATCAACCCACGCGCCTTCGCCATCCAACAGGTTATGACCTAAGCGTTGCCAGCCGAAATCATCGTGTTGGTCGGCGATACGCGCGCGGCCTTCCACGCGTTCGCGGCGATTGCGCCTGGAAGGCGCCCGACATCACGCGGCGCGCGCCGCGCCTCAGCGCGGCGTGCTTCGTTCAGAAAGAAGAGTTCCTGGCGAGTTGATTTATTTGCAGACGGGCTGACCGTTCACGACCGCCATGGTCTTGCCTGCCGGACACCCCTTTGGTTGCGGTGGGACGGCCTTGGGCGCCGCCGCTGGCGACGGGCCCGCGGCGGCAGCCGCCGGCGCAGTTGGCTTTGCAGGCGGTGGCGCCGGATTTGCGGCGGGAATTTGTGGCGGCGGCGTTGCGGGCTTGGCAACGCTCGCGGGCGGCGGCGAAGGCGAGGCCGTGACCGGCTTGGCAGGCGTCGGCAGCGCTGACGGTGTCGCTGGTTTTCCAGCGGGTACTTGCGTTGGCGTTGCCGGCTTGTTTGCAGGCGATTGCGTGCCCGGCGTAATCGCGGCTGAAGGCGTTGTCGGTGTGGGCTTTGCAGCCGGCGTTTGTGGTGGCGGCGTTGAGGGCTTGGCGGTTGTTGCCGGCGCCGATGATGGCGCCGCCGGCGTGATCGCGGCCGAAGGCGTGGTGGTCGACGGCTTGGCGGCCGGCGTTTGTGACGGCGGCGTTTTGCGTTTGGCACGTTCGCCGGCCGCCGGTGTTGACGTCGCCGGCGCAATCGCGGCCGAGGGTGTCGTCGGCGTTGCAGCCGGCGTCTGCGAGGGGGACGTTGCGGGCTTGGCACTGCCTGCGGGTGCGGGCGTCCCCGGCGTTATCGCGGCTGACGGCGATGATGGTGCTCCGGGTTTTGCTGCGGGCCCTTGCAATGGCGCCGTTGCGGGCTTGGCGCTTCCAGGCGCCGCCGATGGCGTGCCCGGCGTGATCGCGGCCGAAGGCGTTGCCGGCGTCACCGACGTGCCCGTCGCTGAGGTGCCGGTCGCCGAGGGCAGCGGCTGCCCTTTCATCCCGGGCAGCGGCTGGCCGCGTTGCGGCGGCGGTTGAGTTGCCGCCGATGCGGGCGCGTTCGGCTGCGCTCCTGCCTGCGGGCTCTGCGGCTGTAGCGTGGCGGCCTTCTGCGCGACCGAAGGCGGCAGCGACGGCGCGACTGAGGCCGCGGGCGCCGCCGCTGCGGGAGCAGACGCTGCTTGTTGCGCCGGCGCCGCCTGCGTCGACACCGCGGCGGGCTGCGCCGCCGGCGCCATGGCTGCCGCCGGCGGCATGGTCTGCGTCTGGCCGCTCGGATTCGTGATCGTCACGGTGTTCGTCACGTTGTTGACGACGACCGTGTTGTGCACGTTGTTGTAGATCACGTTGTTCGGCGGTGGCGCAACGTAAGCCGGCGGTCGGACCCAGACGGGAACCGGCCTGTAGACCGGCATCGGCAACACGAAAATTCCCACCGGCGGCGGTGGCGGCGCGAGCACCACAAACTCCGGCGGCGGCGGCGCCAGGAAAATGACCGGCGGTGGCGGCGGCGGCGCGAACGCGAATACCGGATCATCAAAGACGAGAACCGGCCGCCGGATGTAGACGATTTCTTCCGGCGGCGGCGGCGGCAAGTCATAGGCGATGGCCGCGAACGACGGCGGCGGCTCGAAGGCGGCGGCAAGAAACGCGAGACGCCGGTGCGCATCGGCCGCGTGCGGCCCGTCCGGATAACGCCGCAGATACGACCAATAGGCGGGCGGCGTGTCGACGACGCGGGTTCGCCGCCACGTGATCGCCTCGCGCCGGGCGGCAACAATGGCACGCACTCGTGCGGCCATCGGATCGTCGGGATAGGCGGCGAGAAAATCCAAGTAGCCCTGCAACGTGTCGCGTTCCAACGCCGCGACATAGGCGTCCTGCGCGCCAAGATCGCGCATCGGCCGCGCGCGCATTGCTGCCGTCTGTTCGATCGAAACGGCAGGCGGCGGCGCATCGGACGCCCGCTCGAAAAACACCAGCGACGTCTCCACCTTCGACGCATACCACGGAACCTCGGCGCCCTTGGTCACGTCGTTGACGCGCAGCCGCGCGCGATCGAAAACCCCGGCGAGCGGCAGGCCGCCTTCGCGCATCATCTCGGCCAGCGCCTGCGCGTAAGGTCCATACGGCCCTTGCCCCTCCGGCGCGGCTCGACCAGCGCCAAACCGCCGGCGAGCGGTGGGCCGGACTTGGCGAATGGATTTGCTCGCGCCGCATCGAGGACGACGATGCTGGACTTGAGCTTCAGCGCGGCCAACGGCCGGATGTAGTCGGACAGTCGAATCGCTTCGGCCGCCACGTCGGCATCGCGCGCGATCTTCGCGTCGACCGGAACGAAGTAGTTTTCGCCCTCGAGCTGGACGCCGTAGCCGCTGACATAGATGAACGCGACGGTGTCCGCCCCTGCCGCTGTGGCTTTGTCCAGGAAATCGCGAAAGGCGCGGCGCAGCGAATCCTGATCGAGGTCACGCGCGCCGACGACATCGAAACCCGCCGCCTGGAGCGTTTGTGCGACGAGGCCGGCGTCGTTGGCTGGCGTCGCCAGCGCGCCGACTTGATAGCCGGAGTTGCCGACGACAAGGGCCAGGCGTTTTTCGGCCCGCGCCGCGCTCGCTGTGAAAACAAATGCGAGCGGGATCAACGCAAACGCCATCGCGATCAGCTTGCGGATCCGTGGCATGACATCCCCCATTGAGAGCGCAAGCGCACGTCGGCGAGAAGCTATGACACGGCTGCGCTGAACCGCATCTGAATGGCAGAGGAGGTCAATAGTAAGGCGCCCGGCTGCGGGTTCCACCGCAAACCGACTAGGAGTTCCATCGCAAAACCGATTGGAAGACGTGGACCTACGCCCCGAAGCGTGCACCACGGCGAATCCCGTGCCGCGGGCGCCGCTTTCGCCTACGTCGCCGGATTGCGGGGTCCACTTATCGAGGTATCGGGCTACGACCTGCCGAATGGGGTTCCACGAAGCGCGCCGGGCAATTCGGACAAACGACCGGAAAATGAGTTCACACCTGCGGCTGGCTCAGCACCTGCGGCTAGCTCAGCATGACAAACGCAAGTCCGAGCACGACGGTCGCGGCGACCACGGCTCCGAGCTCGGAAAATACCGGCCCGAGTCCGCCAGGTCCGAATTGCAGTGCCTCGCCCCCTGCTCGCCTACCAAAATCGTTCATGTCGGTCTCCATGCGGCGACGTCGTGCTGGGCTTACCGCCCAGCCACAGCCGGCGCCCGCCCCAAAGGTGGTAGGTCGACGCAAGGAAATAATAGCCCGGTGAACAAACGCACCGTTCGCCATCAGCGCAAAATCGGCGCAGCGGCATGGCACGCCGCCGCTGCGGCGCGCCGGTCGACCCGGTTCGCCGTGTTTCCGCCGTGGTTGTCCGGATTGCGCGCTGGCGAGCGCCGGGCCCTGGCGGCAAATTAACGACGCCGATATTCGATCGGTCGCGAGCAAGATCCGCACCCCATCACGACGGTTATCGTCCTTTATCGGCCTCCCTCGGCCTTTGCCGATGCGTTTGGCGCGGGCGCTTGAAGGCTGCGCATAAACACGCAGTAAACGCTTCCCTACCAATCCGTAAGTTGTCCGGCGCCCCCTTCGCGACGATATTTCATGTAAGCAATATTGATTGGTGAGACTCGGGGGTAATCACCGTGATGGCAAAGGGGAACAGTGCAACGTCGCGCGGTCGTCGCATCGTTTTGATCGCAACCTGCCTTGCGGCCCTCGCGGCGGGCGGCGCCGGCTATTGGTATTGGGGACAAGGATCCGCCGGAGCGCAGGCGGCGCGCACGGCTGTACGCGCCGGCGTGCCGGTCACCGTCGCGATCGTCCAGCGCCAGGATGTGCCGATTTACTTGAGCGGACTTGGCACGGTGCAAGCGTCGTTCACCGTCGGCATCCATTCCCAGGTCGACGGCAAGCTGCAAGAGGTGCTGTTCACCGAAGGTCAGCAGGTCAAGAAAGGCGACGTGCTGGCCAAGATCGACCCGCGCCTGTTCCAGGCCGCGCTCGACCAGGCCAAGGCCAAAAAGGCGCAGGACATCGCGCAGTTCATCTCGGCGAGCAAGGACCTCGAGCGCTCCAACACGCTGGTCAAATCCAACATCACCTCGCAGCAGATCGTCGACCAGCAGCAGGGCAAGGCCGATCAGCTCCGCGCCATGATCGATGCCGACGAGGCGATGATCCAAACGGCGCAAACCAACCTCGACTACACCACCATCACCGCGCCGAGCGATGGACGCATGGGCGTGCGCCTCGTCGATCCCGGAAACATCGTGCATGCCAACGACCAGGGCTCGATCGCGACGCTGGTCCTCACGCGACCGTCCGCGGTGCTGTTCACCTTGCCGGCGCGGGCGCTGGACGACGTTCGCGCCGCCATGGCGCGCGGTCCGGTGGAGGTGATCGCCTTCGATCAAGACAACCGGCACACGCTCGCCACCGGCGCGCTGCTGCTGGTCGACAACACCATCGACCAAACCACCGCGACCATCCGCCTCAAGGCGATGTTTCCCAACGAGGACGACAAGCTGTGGCCCGGCGAGTTCGTCAACGCGCGGGTGTTGCTCGAAACTCGCAGCAACGCCGTCGTCGTTCCCTCGGCCGCGGTCCAGCGCGGACCCAACGGTCTCTTCGTCTGGGCCGTCAGCGGCAAGGACATCGCCGAGCCGCGCCCGATCGAGACCGCTCAAAGCTACGACAACCTGACGATCGTCACCTCCGGTCTTTCCGGGGGTGAACGCGTCGTGACCGACGGGCAATACCGGCTCCAGCGCAACGCCCCGGTCACATATACCTCGCCGCAGATCGCGGGATCGGCAGGCAACTCGTGAACATCTCCGAACCATTCATTCGCCGGCCGGTCGCAACCACGCTGCTGATGGCGGCGCTGGCATTCGTGGGCGTGGTCGCCTATCCGTTTCTGCCGGTCGCTCCCCTGCCCCAGGTCGACTTTCCCACCATTCAAGTCACCGCCACGTTCCAGGGCGCAAGCGCGGAGACCATGGCCTCCTCGGTTGCCGCGCCGCTCGAGCGGCAATTCGCGCAGATCCCCGGCGTCACCCAGCTCACGTCCTTGAGCGCGCTCGGCGCCACCACGATCGTCATTCAGTTCGATCTCAATCGCAACATCGACTCGGCGGGACAGGATGTGCAGGCGGCGATCACGGTCGCGAGCAAGACCTTGCCGCAATCGATGACCACGCCGCCGAGCCACAAGAAGGTCAACCCGGCCGACTCGCCCATTATCCTGTTCTCGCTTCGCTCGGACACGATGCCGGTGACCGCGGTCGACGATTACGGCGACCTGTTCCTCGCCCAGCAGATATCGCAAGTGCCCGGCGTCGCCCAGGTCTCGATCTTCGGCGACACGACGCCGTCGATCCGCATCCAGGTCGATCCGGCCAAGCTCGCCTCGACCGGCATCACGCTGGAGGAGATCCGCAGCACGCTCGTCGCCTCCACCACCAACGCCGCCAAAGGCACGATCAATACCGACAAGATCGGCTTCACCATTGCCGCCAACGATCAGATCACCACGGCCGCGCAGTTCAACGACGTCATCCTCGCCTATCGCAACGGCGCGCCGATCAGGGTGCGCGACGTCGGCCAGGCCGTCGAAGCGCCGGTCGACCGCACCGTCGCCGCCTATCAGAACAACAAGCCCGGCATCATTCTGGCCGTCTTCAAGCAACCGGGCGCCAACGTCATCGACACGGTCGACCAGATCAAGGCGCAGCTTCCCCAGCTGACCGCCAGGATTCCCCCCGCGGTCAAGGTGGAAACCATCCTCGACCGCACCACCACCATTCGCGCCTCCGTCAACGACGTCCAGTTCACGCTCGGGCTCACCATCGCCCTCGTGGTGCTGGTCGTCCTGCTGTTCCTGCGCAATTTCTGGGCCACGGTCATTCCGAGCATCACCGTGCCGCTCGCGCTGCTCGGCTCGTGCGCGGCGATGTACATGTTCAACTTCAGCCTCGACAATTTGTCGCTGATGGCGCTCACCATCGCCGTCGGCTTCGTGGTCGACGACGCCATCGTGGTGGTGGAGAACATCCACCGCCACATCGAGGATGGCGCTTCGCCTTTCGAGGCCGCGCTCCAGGGCTCGCGCGAGATCGGCTTCACCGTGCTGTCGATCAGCCTGTCGCTGGTGGCGGTGTTCATTCCGCTCCTGCTCATGGGCGGCATCATCGGGCGCATGTTTCGCGAATTCGCGCTCACCGTCACGGCCTCGATCGCGGTGTCGGCGCTCGTCTCGCTCACGCTCGCGCCGATGCTGTGCTCGCGCTTCATGCATCGCGAACCGGAACACCACGGCCGCGTCTACCGCGTCATCGAGGCCGGCTTCAATGCGCTGCTGTCGGCCTACAAGCGCACGCTCGACGTGGTGCTCCGCCATCAGGCGATCACGCTGGGGGTGTTCTTCGCCACGATGGCGCTGACCGTGGTCATGACCCTCCAGATTCCGAAGGGCTTCTTCCCGATCCAGGACACCGGCGTCATCCAGGGCTTTGCCGAAACCGCCCAGGATGCGCCGCCCGAGCAGATGATGCGCATCTTGCGCGAGTTCGGCGCGGTGCTGCTGCGCGATCCGGACGTCGCCGGCTTCGGCTCGTTCACCGGCAGCACCGGCGGCGCCAACACCGCCAATACCGGGCGTTTCTTCATCGTGCTCAAGCCGCGCGACGAGCGCGAGCTCACCTCCTCGCAAATCATCGACCGGCTGCGGCCGCAGCTCGCCAAAGTTCAAGGCGCGACGCTGTTCCTGCAGCCGACCCAGGACATCACCATGGGCGGCCGCATTGCCCGCGCCAGTTTTCAGTACACGCTGCAGGACTCCAACGTCGCCGAGCTCAACGAATGGTCGGATAAGCTGCTCGAGAAGATCGAGCTCGCCGGCCGGCTGGGCGTCTCGCTGCAGATGGTCAACGATACGCTCAACGACGCCTTCGGCCAGCGGCAGATCACGCAGTATTTCACCCAGCTCAAGACCTATTGGATCATCCTCGAGATCCCGCCCGACCAGCAACGCGAGCTCACCTCGCTCGATCGCCTGTACGTGAAATCGCCGCTCACCGGCGCCGCGGTGCCGCTCTCCACGCTGGTGCAGGTCGATTCCAACCAGATTGGGCCGCTGTCGATCGCGCACCAGGGACAGTTCCCGGCGGTCACGCTGAGCTTCAACCTGCAGCCCGGCGTGGCGCTCGGAGAAGCGGTCGAGGCGGTGAACCAGGCCGCGCGCGAGATCGGCATGCCGCCGTCGGTGATCGGAACCTTCCAGGGCAACGCGCAGGCCTTCCAGTCCTCGCTGTCGAGCGAACCGGCGCTGATCGCCGCGGCGCTCATCGTCGTCTACATCATCCTCGGCATCCTCTACGAGAGCTTCATCCATCCGCTCACGATCCTGTCCACGTTGCCGTCGGCCGGCATCGGCGCGTTGCTGGCGCTGCAGCTCGGCCATATGGATCTCTCGGTGATCGGCATCATCGGCATCATCCTCTTGATCGGCATCGTCAAGAAGAACGGCATCATGCTGGTCGACTTCGCCATCGCGGCCGAGCGCGACGATCACATGTCGCCGATCGCGGCGATCCGCGAAGCCTGCCTGCTGCGCTTTCGCCCGATCCTGATGACGACGGCGGCGGCGATGCTCGCGGGCATTCCGCTCGCGTTCGGTCACGGCACCGGATCGGAGCTGCGCCAGCCGCTCGGCTACGCCATGGTCGGCGGCCTCGCGCTGAGCCAGCTGTTGACGCTCTACACCACGCCCGTGGTCTATCTCTATCTCGACCGCGTGCAGGTCTGGCTCAGGGGCGACAAGGCGCGCCCGGAATACGAGCGCGAGCGCGAGCGGCTGCGCGTGGTCGCGGCGGAGTGACGGCGAAAGCCTCGGTTCGCGCGCCGCGGACCGCGGCGGCCGATCAGCAGCCAACCCACCCCCTCCGTTCATTCCCGCGCAAGCGGGAATCTAGTAGCCCGCATGAGCCATAAGCGCGTTTACGCGCGTCTTCGACGCGCTGTGGCGACATGCGGGGCCCCGGATTTCGCTGGCGCTCATCCGGGCTACGAAGCCTGGGTCCCCGCAACGGGGTCCCCGCGACGCGAGCGTCGCGGGGTGCCCCTCGCGGGGACGAACGGATGTTGGCGCAGGTCAGAGCGAGACTGGCGTGCCCATGAAATCGCGCTTGCCGAGCTCGATCCCGCACTGGCGCAGGATGTCGTAGGCGGTGGTGCAGTGGAAATAGAAATTCGGCAGCGCGTTGGTGAGCAGCAGCGACTGGCCGGTGAACTCGCGCGTCGCCCCGCTCGGGAACGTGATCTTGATCGCCTTGTCCTCGCTGCCGTCGATCTGCGCGGGCTTGAGGCCTTTGAGGAAATCGATCGTCTTGGCGATGCGATCCTTGAGCTCCGGAATGGTCGTCTCGGTGTTGGAGAAGCTCGGCAGGTCCGCGCCGGCAAGCCG
>VAZL01000059.1 GCA_005883445.1 Alphaproteobacteria bacterium
TAGCGGATCGGTCGGTGGCATCGGGACGCCGGCGCCGCGCATCGGCACCTCGTTGAGCAGCGCCGCTTCCGCCTTCGACAAACCGAAGAGATCCGCGGCGTTGGCGGCCTGCGGCTTGGTGAGCTTCATCTGACCCAGCAGCGCGCCCACCAGCAGCACTGGCGAAGTGCCGCCGATCTTTTCGTGGATATGTTTCCAGCTCCATCCCTTCTCGCGCTTGATGTCGAGAATTTTTTCCGTGAGCTCGGCGCGCGTCATGGCTGTCTCCTTGGCATTTGGGCGCGGAATTGCGTTATGCCCGGTGTTGGGCGAGTGCCGGCCCCGACGGCGCGGGCGTCGCCCCTTCTGCGGCGACGACTGGCCGCGGGCCCCGGGCTCGGCCCGGGTCGGTCGCATCGAGTGTCGCAGCTCGGCTGGATGCGACCTGCGGCGCGCCCGGTCGCACGACCGGGACGTGACGGGGGTCGTAGTTCGTGTCCTTCATTTCCTCGGCGAAATTCCTGCTGCGGCTCACCAGAAAGTCGACGATGTGGTTGCGCACGCCGTAATAGAGCGGGTGGCGATGAACGTCGTTGCGCTGGCGTTCCTTGGGCAGCGGATTCTCGACAATTTCGGCGAGCACGGCGTTCGGGCCGTTGGTCATCAGCACCACGCGGTCGGCGAGATAGATCGCCTCGTCGACGTCGTGGGTGATCATGAACACGGTCTGGCCGGTCTCGAGGCAGATGCGCCGCACCTCGTCCTGCAGCGTGCCGCGGGTGAGCGCGTCGAGCGCGGAGAACGGCTCGTCCATCAGCATGATCTTCGGCTCGATCGATAGCGCCCGCGCGATGCCGACGCGCTGCTTCATACCGCCGGAGAGCTCCGCCGGCCGCTTGTGCTCGGCACCGGTGAGACCGACGAGGTCGATGAATTTCTGCGCTTGTCGGTGGAGATCGTCCTTGCGCATGAAGCGCCATTTCGACGCCACCGCGTAGGCGACGTTGCCCATGACCGTGAGCCAAGGGAGCAGCGCGTGGCTTTGGAAGATCACCGCGCGGTCGAGGCTCGGGCCTTCGATCGATTGATTGTCGACGATCACGGTGCCATCCGACGGAGGCTCGAGTCCGGCCAGAATGTTGAGCACCGTGGTCTTGCCGCAGCCGGAGTGGCCGATGATGCAGACGAATTCGCCGCGTGCCATCGACAGCCACAGCTCCTCGAATACCGTCGTGCTGCCGCCCGGCGCCGGAAAGCGTTTGCTGATGCCTTCGATGGAGATGAATTTATCGGTCATGGGATCGGCCCAAGCTCGGCAGTGACGATCGAAAGAGAGCTCGGCTGTGGATCAAAGCCTCACTCCGGAAACGTCACTAGCCGCGTCGCGCGCGCGAGAACCTGGTCGAGCACCATGCCGACGACGCCGATCACCAGGATCGCGGTGATCACGTTGGTAATGGAGAGATTGTTCCATTCGTTCCACACGAAATAGCCGATGCCGGTGCCGCCGACCAGCATCTCGGCCGCCACGATAACCAGCCACGCTATGCCGATGGAAATTCGCATGCCGGTGAGGATCGTGGGCGCCGCCGCCGGCAAGATGATGGTGAAGGCGCGGCGGAAGGGGCCGACCTCGAGCGTGCGCGCGACGTTGAGCCATTCCTTGCGCACCGAGGCGACGCCGAACGCCGTGTTGATCAGCATCGGCCACAACGAACAGATGAAGATCACGAAGATCGAGGACAGGCTCGAGTCCTTGATGGTGTAGAGCGCGAGCGGCATCCAGGCGAGCGGTGAGATCGGCTTGAGCACCTGGATGAAGGGATCGAGGGAGCGGTTCATCAGCGGCGACATCCCGATGAGGAAACCGATCGGAATCGCCACCGCCACCGCGATGAGATAGCCGGTCATCACCCGCGCGATCGAATAGGCGAGCTGGATGCCGAGCCCTTTATCGTTGGAGCCGCGGTCGTAAAACGGGTCCTTCAGGTGCTGCCAGATTTTCAGGCCGACCTCGGCCGGACCGGGCATCGCCGACTTGCCCTGGCTCGCGGTCGCGCCGACGAGCTTGGCGTATTCCGGATCCATGGTGACGGCGGGGCCGCTGCCCATGGTCGCGAGGTGCCACACGCCGACGAACAGGCCGAACAGCAGCAGCGAAACCATCGCTGCGCGCCACGTCATTCCCATCATCCGTCTCCCGGCGAAACGGTTCTTCAAACGCGCTTGATGGCGAAGCTCTTGAGGTAATCGTCGGGCTTCGCCGGATCGAACTCCTTGCCCATGACCTTGAAGCTTTTCGAACTGGTCGTCGGCGGCGTGAGGCCGACCTCCTTCATGAGCTTGGCGGTGTCGGTGGCGAGATAGACCTGCTCGGCCACCGCCTTGTAGTCGACGTCCCCCTTGATCTGTCCCCAGCGCTTCATCTGGGTGAGAATCCAGACCGCGAACGATTGCCACGGGAACGGATCGAAATCGATGCGGTTGGGATCGCGCTTCACGTTGCCGAGCCCGTCGGCATAGGTGCCGGTGAGGATCTGTTCGAGCACGATCTCGGGCTGATTGAGGTAGTTCGCCGGCGCAATGGCCGCGGCGATCTCTTTGCGGTTCTCGGCCTTATGCGCGAACGCTGTGGCGTCGATGATCGATTTGAGCAGCGCTGCGTAGGTGTTCGGCATGGTCGTGACGAACTCCTTGGAGGCGGCGAACGCGCAGCACGGATGCCCCTCCCACAATTGCTTCGACAGGATGTGGATGAAGCCGACGCCGTCATAGACCGCGCGCTGGTTGAACGGATCGGGGCCGAGGAAACCGTCGATGTTGTCGGCGCGCAGATTGGCCACCATTTCCGGCGGCGGCACCGCGCGGATCTGGATGTCCTGGTCAGGGTCGATGCCGTGCTCGGCGACGTAATAGCGCAAGAGATAATTGTGCATGGAGTAGTCGAAGGGCACCGCGAACTTGAAGCCTTTCCAGACCTTCGGATCGTTCTTGTCCTTGTGCTTGGTGGCGAGCGTAATGGCCTGGCCGTTGATGTTCTCGACCGCCGGCATGGTGTAGGGCATCGGGTTCGAGCCGGCACCGAGCGTGATCGCCAGCGGCATCGGCGAGAGCATATGGGCGGCGTCGTATTCCTTGTTGAGCGTCTTGTCGCGGATGACGGCCCAGCCGGCGGTCTTGATCACCTCCACGTTCAATCCGTGCTTGCTGTAGAAGCCCATGGGATGGGCCATGATGATCGGCGTGGCGCAGGTGATCGGGATGAATCCGACCTTGAGATCCTTCTTCTCGATCGCGCCGCCCTGCGCGAATACATCGGTCGCGGTCTTGAGCGGGAAAAGCTGCGAGAGCGCGGCGAGCGCGGTCGACGCGCCGACCGATTTGAGGAACGCGCGGCGCGCGGCGTCCTTCGGAAACACGGCGCGCATCACCGCCGACGCGACCACGCCTTGGTAGCGCTTGTCTTCGCTCTCGATCTGCGCGCATTGGAGCGCCAGTTGCGCGTCGTGCTCGGCCTGGCTGCGGTGGCGCCCGCAGCTGCATCCCGTCCGATTGAGTCGGCGCTCGGGATCGAAGGGGTTGTCGAAGGTCGACATGGCGGCGCGCTCCGGCGTTGTGCCGGCGGGGAGCACCGGCGTCGGTGCACGAATTAGCAATGGACGTGCCAATCCACGGGTTTGGAGGGGCCGGGATTTTCCCCGTCGGTCGGCGCCTGGCGGGTGAAAACCGAAATTGATTGCCTGTTTGTTAGGCAATCGCTGAAGTTTCGAGCAGATCGACGCGAATGCCGGGACCGCAGCCCTGCCGTTGCCGCGCCGCGAGCGCGGCACATCCCTCTCCGGGGAAAAGGCCGCGCTGCCCACGGTTTAGGCCGCATCCTGGCGAATCGCGTGCAAAGGCCGGCAACGGCCTGCGCCAGCGCCCCGGTGGCCCAGCGATTCTGCATCTGCATCAGCCGGCTGGGAGCGAACCCCGAGCGCTACCCAGTTCTGGCACGACCTTTGCGGAACCCGATGCCGACACCGGCTGCGATTGGGAGATTGCCATGAAGCGTCGTGAATTCCTCAAATCGATGACCGCATTGGCGGCGGGCAGCGTACTGCCGGCGGCGCCTGCGATCTGGTCGCCGGCCAAGGCGCAATCGCGCCAGGAGACGTTGCTCATCGTCTCCGAGAGCGGCCCCAACAATATCGACATCCACGGCGTGGGCACCAACGTCCCCGGCTACGAGGTGTCCTGGAATTGCTACGACCGGCTCATCAGCCACGAGATGAAGACGCTGCCGAACGGCGTGCAGTATTACGATCGCGACAAGTTCAGGCTCGAGCTCGCCGACGACATGAAGGTCGGCGACATGTCGGTCACTTTCAAGCTGAAGAAGAACGCGGTCTTCCAGGACGGCACACCAGTCACGGCGAAGGACGTCAAGTGGTCCCTCGACCGCGCCGTTACGGTCGGCGGCTTCCCGACCTTCCAGATGGGCGCGGGCTCGTTGACCAAGCCCGAGCAGTTCGTGGTCGTCGACGACAATACGGTCCGCGTCGATTTCCTGCGCAAGGATCGTCTCACGCTGCCGGATCTCGCTGTGATCGTGCCCGCGATCTACAACTCCGAGCTCGTCAAGAAGCACGCCAACGAAAAGGATCCCTGGGGCCTTGAATTCACCAAGCAGAACACCGCCGGCAGCGGCGCCTACCGTGTGGTGAGCTGGAACGCCGGCACCGAGGTCATCCTCGAGCGCAACGACAAGTGGACCGGCGGACCGCTGCCGAAGGTGAGGCGCATCGTCTGGCGCATGGTGCCCTCCGCCGGCAACCGGCGCGCGCTGCTCGAACGCGGCGATGCCGACATTTCCTACGACCTGCCGAACAAGGATTTCGTCGAGCTCAAGGATCTGGGCAAGCTCAACATCGTCTCCACGCCCTATTCCAACGGCATCCAGTACATCGGCATGAACGTGAAGAATCCGCCGTTCGACAATTTAAAGGTGCGCCAGGCCGTCGCTTACGCGATTCCCTACCAGAAGATCATGGACGCGGTGCTCTTCGGCCTCGCCAAGCCCATGTTCGGGGCACCGGCCGAGTCGCCGACCGAGGTCGCCTGGCCGCAGCCGCACAAGTACAACACCGACATCGCCAAGGCCAAGGCGCTGCTCGCCGAGGCCGGCTATCCCAACGGCTTCGAGACCACGCTGTCGTTCGATCTCGGCTTTGCCGGCGTCAACGAGCCGCTCTGCGTGCTCACCCAGGAGAGCCTCGCCCAGATCGGCATCAAGTGCACGATCAACAAGATTCCCGGCGCGACCTGGCGCACCGAGCTCAATAAGAAGGTGCTGCCGCTCTACACCAACGTGTTCTCGGGTTGGCTCGATTATCCCGAGTATTTTTTCATCTGGTGCTATCACGGCAAGAATTCGATCTTCAACACCATGAGCTATCAATCGAAGGAGCTCGACGCGTTGATCGACGGGGCCGTGACCGCGGCGGCGGAAGGCGACAAGACGGCCTATGACAAGGACGTCAAAGGATTCGTCGATCTCGCCTACGCCGACATGCCGCGCGTCCCGCTCTATCAGCCCTTCGTCAACGTCGCGATGCAAAAGAACGTGTCGGGATATCAGTATTGGTTCCACCGCCGCCTCGACTACCGCGCGCTGGTGAAGGGGTGATGCGCTTCCGAATCCGATTGATCAATTCGGATCACTGTCGTCCCCGCGAAAGCGGGGACCCATGACCACCGGCTCTGGAATATGGGTCCCCGCTTGCACGGGGACGACTACATGGTTGGGGCAAATGCTGCCATGCTGATGATGGTCGTCAAGCGCATGCTGATCGCGGTGCCGAGCCTGATCGGCGTGGTGATCGTCACCTTCCTGCTGACGCGGGCGCTGCCCGGCGATCCCGCGGCCTATTTCGCCGGGCCCGCCGCCACCAAGGAGGCGATCGAGCAGATCCGCGTCACGCTCGGCCTCGACAGGCCACTCTACGTGCAATTCATCCGTTACGTCGGCGATTTGGCGCGCGGCGACCTCGGCAACTCGCTCACCACCGGGCAGCCGGTCGGATACGAGATCAAGACCCGTCTGCCGGCCTCGGCGGAGCTCACTCTGCTCGGACTGATGGTATCGATGGCGATCGCGGTGCCGCTCGGAATTCTGGCGGCGACGCGGCCGAACTCCATCATCGACCATGTCTGTCGCGTCGTCTCCACCGCCGGGGTGTCGCTGCCGGTGTTTTTCACCGGCCTGATCCTGATCTACGTCTTCTACTATCTGCTCGGCTGGGCGCCGGCGCCGCTCGGACGGCTTGACGTCTTCTTCAGCCCGCCGCCGCACGTGACCGGCTTCTATCTCGTCGACAGCCTGATCGCGGGCGGTGGCGAGGTGTTCTTCGCCAGCCTCAAGCAGCTGGTCCTACCGGCGCTCACGCTCGGCATCTTCTCGCTCGCGCCGATCGCACGCATGACGCGCGCGTCAATGCTCGCCGTGCTGGCGTCCGACTTCGTGCGCACCGCGCGCGCGAGCGGGCTCACGCCCTTCACTGTGATCGTCACCTACGCTTTCCGCAACGCCATGCTGCCGGTCATCACCACGCTTGGCATGGTGTTTTCCTTCCTGCTCGGCGCCAACGTGCTGGTCGAGAAGGTGTTCGCCTGGCCCGGCATCGGCTCGTTCGCGGTCGAAGCGCTGATCGCGTCTGACTTTGCGCCGCTGCAAGGCTTCGTCCTCACCATGGCGGTGATGTATGTCGTGCTCAACCTCTTGATCGACGTGCTCTACGGCCTGATCGATCCGCGCGTGAGGATCGAGGCATGAGCAAAGCGTCTCGCGGTGAATTGAGTACAACCGCGCAACAGACTCGGTCTGCTCCCTTCCCCCTTGTAGAGGATGGCTGGGGAGGGGGGTCGTTGTTATCGCCCGAGGCGTCACAGCCAAATTCTAGCCCCACCCCTAACCCCTCCCCACAAGGGGGAGGGGAATCCACCGCGTCTGTGGCAACGTCGCGCGGCATTTCCGCCGGAATACGCATCGCGCCAGCCCTCGCACACAACACTGGCTTCTCCGCCGGGTTGCGGCACGCCCGTTACATTCTCAGCGAGAACGCGGTGACCGGTTTTGCCTTCGCGCTGTTTCTCGCGATCGTGCTCGCGGCCTTGGCCGGTCCTTATCTCGTCCCTTATGACCCGCTCGCGAGCGATACGGCGGCGGCGCTGAAGGCGCCGTCGGCGGCGCACTGGTTCGGGACCGACCAGCTCGGCCGTGACGTGTTCAGCCGCGTCGTCGTGGCGACGCGGCTCGATTTTTTCATCGCCGTCGCCTCGGTGGCGCTGGTCTTTCTCATGGGCGGGCTCGCCGGCGTCGCCGCCGGATTTTTCGGCGGTTGGACCGATCGCGTCGTCGGCCGTATCGCCGACACGATCATGGCCTTCCCGCTGTTCGTGCTGGCCATGGGCATCGTCGCTGCGCTCGGCAACACCGTGCAGAACGTGGTGTTGGCCACCGCGATCGTGAATTTCCCGCTCTATGCGCGCATCGCTCGCGCCGAGGCCAACGTCCGCCGCGAGGCCGGCTTCGTGCAGGCGGCGCGGCTCTCCGGCAACGGCGAGCTCCGCATCCTGCTCGCTCAGATTCTGCCGAACATCATGCCGATCATGGTGGTGCAGATGTCGCTGACCATGGGCTACGCCATTCTCAATGCCGCCGGCCTCTCCTTCATCGGCTTGGGCGTGCGTCCGCCGACCGCCGAATGGGGGATCATGGTGGCGGAAGGCTCCGCGTTCATGGTGTCGGGCGAATGGTGGATCGCGTTCTTTCCCGGCGCCGCGCTCATGGTCGCGGTGTTCTGCTTCAACCTGCTCGGCGACGGGCTGCGCGACATCGTCGATCCGCAACGGCGCACCTGAGGCGGCCATGACCGAAGCGGTTCCGCTCCTCGATGTTGCAGACCTCACCGTCGAATTCACGACGCGCCGCGGCATCGTGCGCGCGGTGGAGCACGTCGATGTGCGCATCGCCAAGGGCGAGACCGTCGGCATCGTCGGCGAGTCCGGCTCCGGCAAATCGGTCACCTCCTATGCGGTGATGCGCATCCTGGATCGCGCCGGACGCATCGCCGCCGGGGCGGTGCATTTCACCGGGCTCGACGTGCGCGCCGCAAGCGAGGATCAAATGCGCAACCTGCGCGGGCGCGAAATGTCGATGATCTTCCAGAACCCGCGCGCGGCCTTGAATCCGATCCGCAAAGTCGGGCGGCAGATCGAGGACGTGCTGGAGCAGCATTCGCAGGTGGATTCCTCCGCGCTCACGGACAAGGCGATCGAAATACTCGATCAGGTGCGCATCGCTCGCCCGCGCGAGCGCTATCATGCCTATCCGTTCGAGCTCAGCGGCGGCATGTGCCAGCGCGTGGTGATCGCGCTCGCGCTCGCCTGCCGTCCCCAACTCCTCATCGCCGACGAGCCGACGACCGGCCTCGACGTGACGACGCAGAAGACGGTGATGGACCTCATCGTCGAGCTCACCAAGCAGCGCGGCATGTCGACGATCCTCATCACCCACGACCTCGGCCTGGCCGCCACCTATTGCGACCGCGTGGTGGTCATGGAGAAGGGCCGCGTGGTGGAGACCGCGCTGTCGCGCGAGATTTTCACCGCCCCCTCGCATCCCTACACGCGCAAGCTCATGCGTGCGACCCCGCGCCCCGGCACGTCGCTGCGCGATCTCCTGCCCGAGGACGAGAGTTTGTACGAGGCGCGTCCGCCCACTGCGACCCCCACCCTACAAGGGGGAGGGAAGCCCACCGAGTCTGCCGCGCGATCCAACGGTAAAAGCGGAGCGCCGCTGCTGGTGGTGGAGAAGTTGGTCAAGGAATACCCGCGCAAGGGGCTTGGAGGTTTCGCGAAAATCTTTCAGCGCCAGCCCGCGCCAGAGCCCGAGACCTTCCGCGCGGTGGACGGCATCAGCTTTACCATCAACCGCGGCGAGAGCGTCGGCCTGGTCGGAGAGTCCGGCTGCGGCAAGTCGACGACTTCCACGATGGTGATGCGCCTCATCGACAAGAGCGACGGCGTCATCATGTTCGACGGCGAGGACATCGGCGCGATTGCGGCCAAGGCGTTCGCCAAGCTGCCGCTGCGCAAGCGCATCCAGATGGTGTTCCAGGACCCGACCGACAGCCTCAACCCGCGCTTCACCGCCGCGCGCGCCATCGCCGACCCGATCTTGCGACTGGCCAATCTGAAGGGACGCGAGTCGGTACGTGCACGCTGCGAAGCGCTGGCCCGCCAAGTCGGCTTGCCCGTCGAACTGCTCGACCGCTTTCCGCATCAGCTGTCCGGAGGACAAAAGGCGCGCGTGGGCATCGCGCGGGCGATCGCGCTCAACCCCGAACTCGTCATCCTCGACGAGCCGACGGCGGCGCTCGACGTGTCGGTGCAGGCGGTCGTTCTCAATTTGCTCCAGGAGCTCAAGGATACGCTGGGGATGAGCTACCTGTTCGTCTCCCACGATCTCAACGTGGTGCGGCTGCTGTGCGATCGCGTCATCGTCATGCGGGCGGGACGCATCGTCGAACAAGGGCCGACCGAAGAGATTCTGGTTTCGCCGCAAGCGCAATATACTCGCGACCTCTTGGCCGCCATTCCCCATCCCATGTTCGCGTAGCGGGAGTGGGACGGTCGATTCCGCGAAAGCGGGACTCAGGTTTAAGGCTGGATTCCCGCTTGCGCGGCAGTGAGCGCTGGAGCGACTTCGGAATAGAACGCAAATGACCAAGCGAGCCAAATCGAGCAAAAGCAAAGCTAAAACACCGCGCGCACGAGCGAAGGCGCGCGCGAGGCGGATGTTTCCCAAGAGGGGCCGCAAAACTGCCAAGCGCGATCCTCTCGACAGCTTCGTCGATGCCGCGGCGCACGCCCTCGATCTCAAGATCGAGCCGACCTGGAAGGGTGCGATCAAAACCAATCTCGAGGTGACGCTCGCGCTCGCAGCCCTGTGCGCGGATTTTCCGCTGCCGGACGATGCCGAGCCAGCGCCGGTTTTCTCGGCCTAGGGCAACTCGGGATGGACACCTCCTGGGCGCATGCGAGCGAGATCGCCGCTGCCGTATCCGACGGCCGCACGAGCGCGACCGCGGTCGTGGGCGGAGCGCTGGCGCGGATCGCGAAACACGATCGCGCGCTCAACGCGTTCACCGCCGTCACCGAGGAGCGCGCGCTTGCCAAGGCCGCGGCGATCGATGCTGAGCGTGCAAGGGGCCGTCGGCTCGGCGTGCTCGCCGGCGTGCCGTTCGCGGTCAAGAATTTGTTCGACGTCGCCGGGCTGCCGACGCTCGCCGGCTCGAAGATCAATCGCGACCGCGCGCCGGTTGCGCGCGACGCCACCGTCATCGCACGCCTAGAAGCCCACGGCGCCGTGCTCGTGGGGGCGCTCAATATGGGTGAATATGCCTACGACTTCACCGGCGAGAACGTCCACGACGGCGCCTCGCGCAATCCCCACGACGTCAGCAGGATGACGGGCGGCTCCTCCGGCGGCTCGGGCGGCGCGGTCGCCGGCGGCCTCGTGCCGATCGCGCTCGGCTCCGATACCAACGGCTCGATCCGCGTGCCGGCCTCGCTCTGCGGGATTTTCGGCCTGAAGCCGACCTACGGCCGGCTTTCCCGCGCCCACACGTTTCCCTTCGTTGCAAGCCTCGATCACGTCGGACCGTTGGCGCGCAGCACGCGCGATCTCGCGCTCGCCTATGACGCGATGCAGGGTCACGATGACGACGATCCGGTCTGCGCGCAGCGTCCGGTGGAGGCGGCCGCGCCGCTGCTCGCGCGCGGCAGCGAAGGCCTGCGCATCGCCATCGCCGGCGGCTATTTTCGTGCCGGCGCGTCCGCGCAGGCGCAAACCGCGCTCGCCCGCGTCGCCGCCGCGCTCGGGGTGACCAACGAAATCGAGCTTCCGGAAGCGAAGCGTGCGCGCGCCGCGGCCTACGTCATCACCGCGAGCGAAGGCGGGGCGCTTCACCTCGGCCGCCTGCGCACGCGGGGGCGCGATTTCGATCCCGCCGTGCGCGATCGACTGATCGCGGGCGCGATGATCCCCGCGGCGCACGTTGCCAAGGCGCAGAAATTCCGCCGTTGGTATCGCGAACAAGTGCTCGCGCTGTTCGGCCACGTCGACGCCGTGCTCGCGCCGGCGACGCCATGCACCGCGCCGGCCATCGGCCAGCGCACCTTCGTGCTCGACGGGGTCGAGCTGCCGGTGCGCGCCAATCTCGGCATCTACACCCAGCCGATCTCGTTCATCGGCCTACCGGTGGTGGCGGTTCCGGTGCCACTCCAACCATTGCCGATCGGCGTGCAGATCATCGCGGCGCCCTGGTGCGAGGACGTCGCGCTGCGAATCGCCCATGCGCTCGAGCAAGCGGGGATCGTTGCCGCCGCCAGACCGTCGCTCGAGGGAGGGAAATGATGGATGTCGACTTGCCAGAGATCGTCGCCGAAGTGAAGGCTGCATTCGAGCGCTACGAGCAGGCTGTCGTGTCGAACGACGTCGCGGTACTCGATGTGCTCTTCCGCGATGATCCGCGCACGATCCGCTATGGCGCGACGGAAAACTTGTACGGTTACGACGCGATCAAGGCGTTTCGCGCGGCGCGCTCCCCCATCGGCTTGGCGCGCACGCTATCGAAGACGGTCATCACCACCTACGGGCGCGATTATGCGGTGGCCTCGACGCTCTTCCGCCGCGACACTCTACCCGGCAAGGTCGGGCGTCAGACCCAGACGTGGGTGCGATGCGCCGGCGGGGCCGTGATCGCCGCCGATCGGCCGGAATCGCGAGACTTCGATCCCCCGGGCCTGCTCACTCCGCTCGCGCTATGGAGAATATAACAAAAACAACAATGCCTAACGGCCGGAAAACACGACGAATGTCCCTTCGCGGGAATGATTTCTAATCCCGGAGTTCCCTTGATTCGGACCGAAAGAGTTTAATTTCCCCGATGGCGAAAGGTTCCGCTCGCGAACCGAAATAAATGACTGGCGTCGGTTGTGAATTCGGCACACCCTTACTCGATCACCATCAGCCGGCACGGCAGCCATCATGCCCCGTCCTCGCCAGCCTGATCCATCGCCTCCTCCACCCGTTTGGATCTGCCCCACCTGTCAGAAGCTGATGCGCGTCCGCGCGATTGAAGTCGCGAATGGACAGGAATGGATCAAGCTTGCATGCGCGGCGTGCGGCGCGGAGGCGGCGCAAGCCAACGTGCTGTCGGAGTGACTCTTCGAAAACGCTGCGTCGTGCTTTAGCTCAGCTCCGCGATTGGGCGTTCGAGAGCGCCGACGGAGCGCTGCCAGCCATAGCTGGCGCCCTGCTAATTGGCGTTAGCGCGCCCGCTCCAGAGCATGCGCCGCAGCACGTCATTGCGCTTGACAATGTGGTGACGCAGCGCGGCGACGACGTGGATGAGCACCACCGCGGCAAGCACATAGGCGAGGACCATATGCGACTCCTCGATCCACTGCCGCACCGACCGATCTACCGTGGTGACCAGCGGCGGCACGTCGATTCCGAGCAAGTCTTTGGTCATGGGAACGCGGAACGTCGTCGCAACCATCCAGCCCGTGAGCGAGACTATGAACATCAGGACGTAGAGGCCGGCGTGGGACAGGCGCGCGGCAACATGCTCCCACCGTTGGAGCCCGACAGGAAGTTCCGGCACGGGGTTGAGCCATCGCCATAGCAGCCGCAGGATCAGTATGACAAAGAGATCGTATCCCAGCGCCGAGTGCCAAGCATAATTGGCGAGCCGCTCGGGCCGCGGAGTCATATGCGTCATCCACCAGCCATGGACGAGCAGGATGAGGATGATCGCGGCGCCGGCCCAGTGAAAGACCTTCGCAAGCCAGCCCCAATCGGTTTTTGAATTGCGAGTCATAATCGCCGTTTCGCTGCAGACATCAAAGCAAGTCTAGTCGCTCTGACTTTGGCGCAATCAAGGACGCAATGTCGGGCAGCCAAATGTCGACTCCATCGGTGCCGACCTTACCGAAACGACGCCGCACGAATGCAGGCTCATTGCAGGGGAGCGGACGGGGCGACCCTACGTTCGACATGCAGCACGCCCAAGGTCGATGCTTTGGCCGTCAGCCGCTGCCCACGGGCCGGCAGAGCTTGGGCGGTTGCTGCCCGCTTTGACGCGCGGGCCGGGAGCCTTGCGGCCTGGAGGCGCGGCCTTGGAACCGGGACCGGATCGGCTTTTGCGCCCGCCGCGGCCGCCTCGGAAGGTCCGGCCGCCGACGGTTCTGCATCGGGAGTTGCCGGAGCAACGGCGACGACATCCGCGCGACCCTGAAGCGCGTCGCCCTGATGCGCGATGTCTTGATGCGGATTCTCTTGATGCGGGTTCTCTTGGCCGCCTGCCTCCACGATGATCGGTGCCGTGCGTTGCGTCGAAGCTAGCGAAATATGCGCTTCGATCAACTGCCGCATGCGTGACGTCAGGTTGTAGCCCGAGGCCTCGGTATAGCCGGTCTTGATCCCGTCGACGCCCTTCACCTGCCCGAGCAGGTTGTTGTGATTGCGCATCTCGGCGCCCTTATAGCGGAAGCTCGGAGTTGCAAAATATTGGTAGTAGACCGGGAAGCGGTGCTGGATGGCGCGGCCCAGGACGGCCTGGTCGCGCGCGGTCGTGATTTGCGCTTCGGCGGGCAACCCCGAGGCATTGACGTAAGTCGTGCCCAGCATGCCCAGCGCGCCCGCTTTCACGGTCATGAGCTTGGCGAATTCTTCTTC
>VAZL01000060.1 GCA_005883445.1 Alphaproteobacteria bacterium
CAGGTAGAGCGTCATGATCTTGGTCAGCGACGCCGGGTGGCGCGGTTCGTCGGCACTGACCTCGTGCAGCACGAAGCCGGATTTGTCATCGATCACGATGGCCGCATACGGCGGTCGGTAATTGGGTCCGTGAATTGGGCGCTTCGGGGGTTCCTTGCGGGGAGAACGAGCTTCCGTCGGAGTCCACACCGCGCCGACAATCATCAGCATTACCAGCAGGCCGGAAACTCGCAGCCAATGGGAGGGCGAGGTTTGGGCCAAACCGATCGAGGCGGTCCATCTCCTCGCCGGCGCGATGTTAGCGCTGATCCCTGCCGCCCCGCGGTCGTAACCAAGTCCGCTCACCGCCATTCTCCCCAACAGACAGGTCGTGGAGGGTGCTGCCGCGCGGGCTGCAAAATCGCTGAATGCGGACGGCGGCGGCGGCCCAAACGGCCGTCACCGCGCCAGATCGCAGTCAGAGCCCACGTTGTCCGTGCAAAGCGCCCCCCAAATTCTACCATCCCATGGTCCGGCTCCATCGCCGGGGGACGGCTCCCGACTCTATTTGTCGCTTTGGCGGTCGATTGGTTCAAAATGCGATCGGGAGAATCGAGACGTTGACGAGCACCCCAATTAACCAAAAGTCTTGACGCCCGCAGATCAGCGGCCCTGGCGAAGAGTCTTTAAGAAGCTCGCCGCGGCCATTTCACCGCCCGGCTGCGGCCGCGCTTATCGAACTACCGCCGCCCACCCGCGCCGTGAATTGGCTCGCCAATTGAACCATTCGCCGGCGAGCGCGACTAATGAATGGGTGGACTTGGGGGGTAGCATATGTATTCGCGCGGGAATTCGTTGGGGCTGAGCACCCCGCGACATGAGGATTACCCCTTAGCTGCGGCCGTCGGACTTGTCGTTGCAGCGTACCTGGGCTTTTTCGTCGGTCTCTTTTGGTTGATGCAGCCTACCGTCACTGCGAATCCCGGATTGGCCGCATACCAGCCGCCACCCAAGACCGTCGTGCGTTATGCAGATTCGCCGTGGGTGCCTCCTCCCCCATCGGATGTGCTGCCGATACGTAAAGCAGCCGAACCGGCGCCCGCGATCGCAAAGAGCAGCGTTGCCGAGGAGCCGAAGAAAGAGACAAAGAAGCAAGAGGCGCGGACAAGTCCTCGCCGGGCGCGTCCCGTCAGAGAGCAGCAACCAAATCCGTTCTGGGGCGGCTACGCTTCGTCCCGGTCATACGGTTCTCGCCCCTGGTTCTGATCCTCGCTTCCCCCCGACTCTGAGTAGGCCGACAACCATCACATCCACCTGCGATGGGGGCGGCTGAGTCCCCCTCCTGCCGTCCCGATCCTGCTCGCAGCTATGCATCGACAAATTGTCGAAGCAATCAGGCAGCTTACCCGGCGGTATGTGGCAAACGCGCCACACTGCGGGGCGATGTGGATCGCGCTGACAGAAAATCGCGCTGCGGCTGGAACCGACCAAGCGGCTCGATGTTAAGCGGCCAGGTATTCGGGCGGGGGGCATGATCGCAATACCACTCCCGAATATTGGGCCGATGCGCGGCGCATCGGGACGTGCTCGCAAGGAGCCATTCCCGGCCCCGTTCGTCGATCCTGGTCGCTCCTTGTTTCGCTGCGCTCAACCCATTCTGCGGCGCAGATCGGTCACGCATGGGATGCTGGGAGGGGATAGCATCCGCGTGTTCCGCCTCAAGCGCAGGCAGCCGAGGATGGGTTGAGCGCAGCAAAACGCACCCACGAGTCGCAACATGACCGATCACGATCTCGACGATCTCAAGGATCGACTCTGCCGGGCCTTCGGCATTCAAGTCCGTGACGACCTGCAGGTGCGTGCCGAGATAATTATTCAAGCGGAACCGGGGCGCTGGGCGTTCACGCCCAACGAACTCAGCGATTTGTTGGAGGGCCTCAACGCCATCCTGCAGCATTCAAAGCCCGACGCGGGATGGCCGTTCCGGCTCACGCTCAAACAATACATCGGGCTGTTCACACCAATCCATCATGATGTTTAGTGAGGACCGACACGGCCGACACACGCTCGTAGCGCCGCTTCGCTCGATCACCGCGCCCGTGATCGGTATCGAGCGGCGGGAGATGTCCCGGGGAATGGATCAGGAGAGCGCTCAAGAGGCGAATATTTTAGCGCCGAGCGGTTGAAAATTTTTGGCCCACTCCTCGTCGCCGTGTAGTCTTGCGCGCATACGCTGCGAGCCGACGCTCAAGGAGATTTCCATGACGAACACGCTCACCGCTCTGGTTGCGGCCGCGACCCTGGCAACTGCGGCCGCAGCCGTTCCGACCACGGCGGATGCGCGCTGCGCCGGCTGCCTGCTTGGCGCCGGCGAACTGCCGCCCGAAGCACCGCCCGGCTACGTGTACTATCCCGCCTATGCGGAACCGCTGCCAGGGTCCAACTGCAATTGGTTCCGCATGCCGATCTATGACGTTCGCGGAAACATGGTCGGCTGGCGCGGACGACCGGTGGCGTTCTGCTCCTGGTTGGCCGGCTATCGTCCGTGGCCCTTGCCGTGACCGCGCACCGGCGGCGCAGCGCCAGGGCTGAGCAAGTCGATCAGCGTTTCGGTCCCATCATCGCGAACATCGCGCCCTGCGGGTCGCGGCATTGGACGATCCAGCTGCCGCCGGGGACTTGCATCGGGCCGTTGAGGACTTCCCCGCCGCCGTCCTTCGCCCGCGCCGCGGCGCGATCGACGGCCTCGACGTTGAAGTAATAAAGCCAGAACGGCCCGGGCGTTTGCGGCGTCTTGGTCATCATGCCGCCGGACTGCGTCCCATGAATTGCGAAGGTCTGGTAGACACCCATGGGCCCCATGTCGACTGCCTCGCCCTTGGTCCAGCCGAACAGACCGGAATAGAAGGCGAAGGCGCCTTCGCGCTCGCCGGCGTGGAGTTCACGCCAACCGATGTGACCGGGGGTGCCTGCCGGCGCGGGCATCGGGGCCTGATCGCCCATCCCTTTGAACAGCATGAACCCCGCCCCGTGCGGATCGCCGGCGACGGCAAAACGGCCGACGCCCGGAATGTCTTCGGGGCCGCGATGCACGGCACCGCCCGCCGCTTTGACGCGCTTGGCATAAATGTCGACGTCATCGACGGCGACATAGCCCATCCAGGCCGGCCCGACGCCCGCTCTGGCGGCGTCTTCAGGGATCGGCATCAGCCCGCCGACCATCGTCGGGCCCATTGAGAGGATGGTGTAGGAGCGATCGGTCATGCCCGAATCCTTCGCGTCCCAGCCGATCACGCTGCGATAAAACGACTCGGCGGTTTTGGGGTTGCTCGTCATCACGTCGTACCAAACGAATTTCCCGTGAGTCTTGGACATGGTCGCCTTTCCTTCGGTTTTAGAGTGCTCAAACAAGCTGCCGGTAACGGAGATTGGATTTGACGCGGATTTAGCGAGACAAGCTCGTTTCGCCGCAGCCTCGCATAACGGACTTTCGAAGACAGTCTGACAGGTGATGACGTCGCCGCGTCACGCGAAGCGCACCGCATAGACCGGCGGCAGCGTGTGCGTCACGCATGTCCAGCTGTCGCCTTGGTCCTCGCTCACCCAAAGGCCGCCTGTCGTCGAGCCGAAGGCGAGCCGTTCGCCGCCCTCATCGAGCACGAGCGCATGGCGATACACGACATCGTATGCGTGCGATTGCGGCAGGCCCTTGGTGAGGACATCGAAGGTTTTGCCGCCGTCGCGCGTGCGCGTCACGACCAGCTTGCCCTCGCGCGGGATGCGCTTCTCATCCTTGATTTCAGGGACAAACCACGCGGTATCGGGCTCCCGCGGGTGCACCACGACCGGGAAGCCGAACGCCGATGGCTCGACGCCGGTGATCTCCGTGAACGTCTTGCCCTCGTCCGAGGAGATGAAAATGCCGTTGTGGTGCTGCACCCACATGCGCTGGGGCGCCGCCGGACATTGCGCGAGACAATGGACGTCCTGGGCGATGGGGTCGTGGGTCTGCTCGGGGGGAGCGTATTCGGCCCGCATGCCTTCGCCGCGCAGGCTCCAGCCGGCGCCGCCGTCCTCGGTGAACCAGATACCCCCGGTCGAGACCGCGATCCACACGCGCCGCGAATTGCGCGGGTCGACGCAGATCGAATGGATGCCGGGCAGGTCGGCGCCGCCTCCCATCCACTGCTTGCGCTTGGGGTGATCCCAGAGCGAGCGGATCATGTCCCAGCTCTGCCCGCGATCGCTCGAGCGGAACAGCCCGCCCGGCAGCGTTCCACACCAGATGACGCCGGGCTCGTCGCGGCCGCCGGCCTCGAGCGCCCAAATGCGTGCCGTGCTCCAATTGAGCGGCCGGCCCCACATGTCATGCTCCTCGTAGCCGTCGGGCTTGGGCGGATAGCTCGGCGTAGCGATCTCCTCCCACCCGTTCGCCGTCGAGCGGTGAAGCTTGACGCCGAAATGACCGTGGTCGAGCGCCGCATAGCGCCGTCCGTCGCGACGGTCGCTGAGCGCGAGGGTGACATTGTCGCCCAAAAACTCGACCGCCGTGATCTCCCACTGCTTCGCCTTACGCGCGACCGTGAACAGACCTTTGCGGGTCGAAACGAGAAGGATGTCGCTCATTCATCAGCCTCCCGACAGGGCTTGGAAGACGTAGACGGTGCTCGACTCGCTGACCGCGTCGGTCAATCGCGCGCGATCGCGGATCATCCTACCATCGACGAAGATCGCCATATGTTTGCGCAGTCCGGACTGGTCATCGAGCACGTAGCCGCGCGCCTGCGGATTGTCCGCAAAAACCGCTTCAAGAACGTCCCGTACGGTGCGGCCGGAGGCTTCGGCCTCCGGCAGTGCGACGTGTCGCTGGATGTTGGGCGTGAAGACGACCTTGGCCATTGATCGCTCCTTGGGCGGGAAATCCTGGAGAGATGGAACTCGCCCACCCGTGATGCCCGCGCTTGTTGCGGGCATCCGCGTCTTTTTTTGGGCTTGCCGGCCACGCCGTGGTGATTGGCCGCGCGATCTTCCCCGTGATCGCTCGTGGCGTCATCGGTGCGAGATACAGCGACGCCCGGCGACAGGGCTTGTCGAATGTTGCTACTTCA
>VAZL01000302.1:0-442 GCA_005883445.1 Alphaproteobacteria bacterium
ACCATCGCGCGCTGGTTTCCGCCCGACGTGATCAAGGCCAACCCGCCGCACGTCGACAAGGTGCGCCAGATGATCCGCAGCACGCCGGTCGACGGCTTCATCGGATGCGCTGCCGCGCTCGCCGACCACGACTATGCCGCGGCGGTTGCAAGGGTGACGCGGCCGGTCCTGTTTCTGGTCGGCGAGAAGGACGCCGCCGCGCCGCCTATGCGCAAGCTCAACGAAGCGCTGCCCGGCTCGCGTTTCGAGGAGCTTGCCAGCGCCGGGCATATTTCCAGCCTCGACCAGCCCGAGGGCTTCACGCGCGCCGTTAAGGATTTCTTGGCCGCCAAATGAGGGGCCCGCAGCCCGGGCATGCCGTTGCGTCGATTGCAAAGTTTCCGGGAGGGGCTATAGGTGTCCTCAGGGCCAATCTGGATCAGGCGCCGCCAAGTCATTTCAA
>VAZL01000302.1:516-1748 GCA_005883445.1 Alphaproteobacteria bacterium
AATGCGCCGGCGCAGCGGCCGTGGTTCAGCGAGACGAGCGGAGCAGGCAGCGGCCACCTCGCCTCCGGCCGCGTCGCCGCCAACCAGATGAAGACGCTTCCCTACATGTGGCACTGGAGCGAGTTCAGCCCCTATCTGCATCGCGTCTCCGAGATTGCGCGCAGGGCCGAGGTGTCGCCGATCGAGTTTGCGGACCGGCAGAGCATTCTTCTGCTCAATCCGGGATTGAACGGCCGTCTGCAGGTCACCAACACCATCCGCTGCGCGATCTCGATCTACAATCCCGGCGACGTTGCGCCCGTTCACCTGCACTCGCCCAACGCCAGCCGCACGATCCTGTCGGACAAGGGCGGCTATACCGTTGTCGAGGGCGAGCGCTGCACGGCCTCGCGCGGCGACTTGATCCTCACGCCGAACGGCACCTGGCACGACCACGGCAACGACTCGGGCGAGCCGGTGATCTGGATCGACATGCTGGATTGGCCGCTGATGGAGTTCCTCGACGCCGCGTGGGTCGATCACGACATGCCGGGCGCGCAAGGCAACGCCAAGGTCCAGCCCGTCAACAAGAGCGACGGCCGCTCGCGCCGGCTCTACGGCCACGGCGGCATAAAGCCGGCTTTCGTCGATCACCAGATCGGCGTCGGCCGCAGTCCCGCGCCGCTCATCCATTACCGCGGTGCCGAGGTACTCGAGACGCTGCACGGGCTGCGCAAGGAGAAGGGCGATGCGTATGAGGGGATCAAGATCGACTTCGTCAATCCGGTGACCGGCGAGCCGGTGTTCAAGACCTTGAACTACTCGGCGCAGTTGTTGCGTCCGGGGGAGGAGACCGAGCTCAAGCGCGAGACCGCCGGCACGTTCTACGTGGCGATCGAAGGCTCGGGCGCGACCGAGGTCGGCGGCAAGCGCTTCGAGTGGACGCAGAACGACATTTTCGTGGTGCCGAACTTCCTGTGGCGGCGCCACATCAATACCGGCAAGACCGACGCGGTGATCTATTCCGTGTCGGACGCCGCGCTGATGAAGAACATCGGCCAGTACTACGCGCAGGGCCGCTCCAAGGACGGCAAGATCACCGAGCTAGCGCACTGAAGCGGCAGACAGCGCAACATCCGCTCGTCCCCGCGAAAGCGGGGACCCAGGACGCAGAAGTTTATGGCCGGAGCGCCCGCGCTCCGGTCGTTTTGTTTGCGGATGTATTGCGGGCGCGGCGAACTCGGTAAGCTCCC
>VAZL01000303.1 GCA_005883445.1 Alphaproteobacteria bacterium
GAGCAGCGTCACTCTCCCCACCGACCAGCGCGCAAGCGGCGCGCGGTCAAACAGGCCCCAGATGAACGTTTCCTCATTGCCGGAAACCGAAATGGCGTTCGATTTCTATGCCGAGCGGCGTTCGCAACAAAGTGTGCCCGTCGTCCCAGCGCTGTTGATGCACGGCCATGGGCATCACGCCGAGGCTGGCGAGCTTGTCGCCCAGGCCCAGGCCATGAATCACGCGAGCTGCGTTTGGCGTCACGTTGATGCCAGCGCCGACTTCGCGTAGCACCCGCGACTGCTCGTAGACATGCACGTCGAAGCCGGCGCGCAACAAATTCAGCGCGGCAGACACACCGCCAATGCCACCGCCGATGACAGCGATTGATTTGTCGCTAATGCCCCCGTCCCTCCGAAATTAGCAAATTATGCAGACATCGACAATAAATCGGCGATCGTTCTCACGCACGCTCTGGCTATCTCACGGCGTAAACAGACCGACGGCAATGTCGGCTTGTGGCACTAAGCGGACATTTACGCTGCGTCGGTCGATGTCCGCTTTCGGGGGGCAAAGCGGACATTGATCAGGTCGCCCCTCGCCTGTCGATTTTATGAGTACACGCCCTAGTGAGCACAGCTTGCCCGGCAAGCAGTCTTGCACTTATTGAAATTGGTGAAGCACTCTCGGCTGGCCTCCGGACGCTCGCACGAATGTTCGGCCGCGCACTTCGAATCGCAGGCCCTATAACATTTGTCCCGTTCACGTGCGTCGGGGGCAGCGACCGCAGCGAGCGCCATTGCTAGGATCGACAGCGCTACAATCGTTATGGTGAGCGTACCACATCGGTTCATGTGAATAATTCTACGTCATAGCCGAGACACATTCTATGCGGGGGTTGGGCGCGCCGAGCTGCGGCTGTTCGGAGCGCATCATGGAGCTTGCGACCCAGCCGAATGCGGCATTGGGCGCTCTAGATCCTGGACGCATACAGAAAACGATCGACACTGTAGCGGAGACGTTTGCACTCAAGAAGCGTGTTTCGCCGACGGATGTTTACGCACCGGGCTTTCTGCCGAACTGATTAGGGGAAGCGCTGGGGCTCGATCAACTCGACATATCGCGATATCGAGACCGATTGTCGTGACCGCTTGCATATTTGGCTCCTCCGAATCGTGGGGGCGTTAACAGTACCCACATCCATGGCACCTCCGTGCCGGTGGAGGAGCCGTCCACAGCATCAACTGCGGACGTGAGCAGATGCAGCAAATTAGCATCCTTACTCGATCACCTGGTCGGCGCGGGCTAGTAGTATTCCCGGTATGGTTATGCCCAGCGCCTTCGCGGTTGTGAGATTAATGAAAAGTTCGAACTTGGTCGGTTGCTCGATCGGTAATTCACCCGGTTTCGCGCCGCGAAGAATCTTGTCGGTGTAATCAGCTGCGCGTTGGAACATGTCGGAAAAGCTTGGGCCATAAGATATCAAGCCTCCCGCTTTGACGAAGTCACCCACATTGAAAAGCGTCGGCAGCCGCGCGGCGCTCGAAGCGGTTACAATGCGACCCAGATTGGAGTTTACGAGTGGGTCGCCAATGACGTACACGGCCTCCGTCCCGCCCTTGAATATTTCGAGGGCGAGCGTGATGTCCTCTGCTCGCCGAATTTCAGGTGCGGTGATCTCCATGCCAAGCGTAGTCGCCAATGCCCGTATCTCGCGCATCTCCAACATGGCATCTGCATAACCGGCATTGGCGAGAACACCCAACCGCCGAAGCGCAGGCATAATTTCACGTAAGAGTTCAAGTCTCTTGCCGGCAAGCTCGGTGTATTGAAGTGATAGGCCTGTGACGTTGCCACCTGGCCTCGCCAGACTGGCGACTTGACCGCTCCCGACCGGGTCCGACCCTAGCGCGATGACGATCGGAATGACGGAAGTCGCCCGCATCAATGCGGGTACGGCGACACCCGCCGTGACGATAACGTCGACCTTACGTTGGACGAACTCGGCAGCAATCTCGGCGTAGCGGTCGCTTCGTCCCTCCCCCCAGCGATACTCGATAGTGATCGTGCGGTGCTCGATCCATCCGAGTTCTGCCAGCCGCTTTGCAAAAGCGGAAGCCCAAGAGCTCCAGGCTGAGGCGGCTGTCCCGCCACCCAAAAAGCCTATGGTTGGGACCTTTTTCTGGCCGAGTGCCGCAACCGGCCAGAAAACAGTTAGCCCACCAAGCAGCTCGAGAAATTCGCGCCTTCTCAGGTGATGAAACTGCATCTCAACATCGCAAGCCCGGCAGTGCAGAATACCGTAAGGGTGGCTCGAATCATAGTCAGAAGATGTGTATGGCGTTTCATAACTCCGGCTAAAAGCGCTAAGTTCGGTGCGATGGCCTTTCATTGCCTTGGTCAGACCTGGATATCCCCGCGGTTCATGACGGGCCGCTTGCTCGCTGCCAGCTCACCACCTCGTAAGCGTCGATCGGCCTGGTAAATCCCTTCAAGCTCAGCTGACCGATATGTGAGGCTCCAACCCATTGTTCGACGGCGGCGAACGCCCGCCGGCTGATCACGATTTGGCCGGGCTTTGCCTCGTCGCAGAGCCGCGACGCGAGATTTATGACGCTGCCATTTGCGGTGTATTCGCGTCGATGCTCGAAGCCGACCTGTCCGATCGTTGCGTAGCCTGAAGCGATTCCGATTCCGAAACCGAGGAGATGACCCTTGCGCGCCCACTCCTTCGCCAACTCTTCCACCTTCCCGCGCATATCCAACGCCAGCCGAACGGCGCGCTCGGTGTGATCGGGACAGGGAAGCGGATCGTTAAAGACGATCATGATCCCGTCCCCCAAAAACCTTTCCAGAGTGCCTTCATATCGGAAGATAAGCTCGCCCATACACTCGTGATACTCTCGCAGGACGGCCGTGACCTCTTCGGGTTCGGAGGCTTCGGTGAATGCGGTGAATCCGCGCAGATCACAGAACAACACCGTTACCTCGCGGCGGTGACTCGCCAGAAGCGCGTCCGGCGCGTCCGAGGAAGCGATCATCTGCGCCACTTGCGGGGCGAGAAATCGCCGCAAACGGTTGACCCGCTCAATTTCCGCGACTTGCTTCGTCACTCGCTCCTCAAGCGATCGGTTCCAACTCGAGAGTTGCTCGGTTTGCTCCTTCAACTGCGCCGCCTGCCGTTGCACCGTATCGTGAAGCTCCTTGATGCGAAGCATCGAACGGACGCGAGCTACCAATGCCGCCTGCTCGAACGGCTTGGCGAGATAATCGTCGGCGCCTGCCTCCAGCCCACCAACGATGTCGCGTGTAGCCAGCGCCTCACGGGCCGCCCAGCCGTCCATCCTCGGCATCATGATGTCGAGCAGGACAAGGTCGGGCTCGAGCTCGCGGGCGCGCCGGAGGGCATCCTCGCCGTCAACCGCGGTCACGACCTCGTATCCGTGCGCGTTGAGCCGCACTCGCAGCACTTCTAAATTTGTGGGATTGTCATCGGCCACTAGTATTCGCGGCGGAGTTCGCAAGCGACGGCTCCCTTCGGCGTCACCCCAGGAATTCGCGCACTTTGGCGAGAATGACGCGCGGGCTGAACGGTTTGGCGAAATAGCCGTCGCATCCCGCTTCCAGCGCCTTCGCATCGTCGCCGGACAGGGCATAGGACGTGACGGCGATGATAGGGATGTGCCGCAGTTCCGGATTTGCTTTGATCCGACGGGTCGCCTCATAGCCGTCGACGATCGGCAGCTGAATATCCATGAGAATGAGGTCGGGTCGGACCTCCGCCGCCATTGCAACTCCCTTTTCCCCATCGACAGCCTCCAATACCTCGAAACCGGCATTGGTGAGCAGATCGTTGAGAATACGTCGATTGTTCTCGGTATCCTCGATGACGAGTATGCGTTTGCTCATGCTGCTTGCCTCCGATCCTCCGCCCGGATCGGCAAGAAGATGGTGAAGGTGGAACCGGTGCCCGGCGTCGAGCGCAGGTCGATGCGGCCGCCATGCGCGGCGAGCAGACGGCGAGCAATCGAGAGCCCCAGTCCGGTGCCGCCTTTCTGCCGCGTGATGCTGTTGTCGATTTGCTGAAAGTCTTCAAAAATACGGGCGTGGTCCGCGGCCGGAATGCCCGGACCTGTATCCCGCACCGCGATGACAAAATGGTCGCCTATTGCGCTGGCATGCACTTCCACCGAGCCGGTGTCGGTGAACTTGATCGCGTTGCCGACGATATTCAGTAGGACTTGGGTCAAACGCCGTTCATCCCCATAACCGATCGGAAGATCCGGGGAGATGACGGCTTTGAGTTCAATGCCTTTGGTCTGAGCCAGGACGCCGGTCGAGGTCATGACCGCTTCCACAAGCCCCTGCAAAGAGTACTCGTCGAAGCTCAAGCTGAGTTGGCCGGCTTCGATCTTGGAGATGTCGAGCACATCGTTGATCAACCCCAGCAGATGTTTGCCGTCCTTTTGCATCCGTCCCACGATCTCCAGTGCCTTCTCCGGCAAAGCGCCGTACAGCCCATCCAGGAGCAGTTCTGCAAAGCCGAGTATGCCGTTCAACGGAGTACGCAACTCGTGGCTCATATTGGCAAAAAACTGACTCTTGTGTTCGTTGGCGACAGCAAGCTCGCGTCCCTTCTCCTCCACCTCGCGAAACAGTCGCGCGTTGTTCATCGCCAGCACCGACTGATCGGCAAAAGTGCGCATCAGGCCGATCGTGCTCGCGGGAAAATCTCCGATGCTCCGGCGCTGCAGAACCAAAGCGCCCAAAACTTCCTCCGGTCCGAGCAAGGGGACGATCAGCACCGAATGGAATCCCGCCGAAAGCGTCAGGTCTCGTAGCGGGTAGTTCGGTGCGGTCGAAAGATCCGGAAAGCAAATGGGTTGGCGTTGTTTGGCAGAAAGACCCAAGGCGCTTTCGTCAAGTTTGACCCGGATGGTCCGGACCGCATCCTGAAATGACGGAGGAAGTGCATGTGTGCCTGTCAACTCGAATGCGTCCCGCGACGAATCATAGCTGTAGATCGCGCCGGCATCTGCTTGGGTCAGTTCCACCGCGCGGGTAACGATCGTAGCGAGCACGGACTTGATATTGAGGGATGAGGTGACGGCTCGGCCGATCTCCTCGAGCGCCTTCAATTCGGCAACGGAGCGCGCGAGATCGCGCGTACGCTCCGCGACTTTCTGTTCCAAACGGCTGTAGGACCCTTGCAGCTGGTCGGCCATTCGATTGAAGTGGTCTGCAAGATCCTCGATCTCATCTCCGGTGCGGACGTCGATGCGATGACCGAAATCGCTTGTTTCCAGCTGCTGGGCGCCGAACTGCAATGCGCGAATTGGAACAACCATGTGGCGCGCCATCAGCATGCCAAATAGAACGGCAAGCAGCACGCCCAACGCCAGCAGCCACGCGGTTCGGAACAACAAGTTGTAAACCGGCTGCAACGCCGTACTCAACGGCTGCTCGAAGAACACGTACCACTGCATCCGCGGTATCGGCGCGGCCGCGCTCAAGACCGATCGGCCGTCCAGGTCGTTGCCAAATTCCAAGGGCTTACGACCGGGATTGACCATGGCCGCGACCTGCGGAAGGCTCGCGAGGTTCGTGCCCGGGCGCCGCTCGGAGTTGGAATCCGCGAGCAGTCGCCCCGCTGGCCCCACGACAAAGGCCTCATTGCCTTTTCCGACCTTATCGGGATCGAAGAAGTTCGACAGGAACTTGAGATTGACCTCGGCGACGGTCGAGCCGGCATTCCGGCCGGAGTGCCGCATCGCGACGGCGATGAAAGGATCGAGTCCGTCGAAGTAAACCGGCGACAGCCAAACGGGCTGGTTTTGCGTCTGGGTGAATCTGGGATTGTCGGA
>VAZL01000304.1 GCA_005883445.1 Alphaproteobacteria bacterium
GACGGCCGCTTCATCGAGCGGCTCGGTTATTTCAACCCGCTGTTGCCGAAGGACAAGCCCGAGCGCCTCAAGCTCGACCTCGACAAGGTCAAGGCTTGGCTCGCCAAGGGCGCGTTGCCGACCGACCGGGTGCTGCGCTTTCTCGACCAGGCGGGGGTGATGAAGCGCGAGAAGCGCAACAATCCGACCCGCGCGATCCCGCGCAAGCAGCGCAAAGCGCAGGCCGAGGAGGCCGCCAAGGCCGCGGCAGCGGCCAAAACCGCGGCTCCCGCCGGCGGCGCGCCGGCGAGCTGACGCGCGCTTGCGCCGGATCATCGGACGTGGCGGAGCGCATCTGCGTTGCCCAGATCGGCGGGGCACACGGGCTCCGCGGCGAAGTGAAGCTCAAATCGTTCACCGCCGATCCCATGGCGGTCAAGAACTACGGGCCGCTGACGGCGGAAGACGGCTCGGCGAGCTTCGAGATCGAAACGCTGCGCCCAGCCAAAGGCCATCTGGTCGCGCGCTTTCGCGGCATCGACGATCGCGACGCGGCAGAGCGGCTCGCCAATCTCAGGCTGTTCGTGCCGCGCGAGCGTTTGCCGCCGCCCGCGGCCGGCGAGTTCTACCACGCCGATCTGATCGGACTTTGCGCCGTCACCGCCGACGGCGCCGAGATCGGCACGGTGGCGGCGGTCCACGATTTCGGCGCCGACGATATCCTGGAACTGCAGCCAAAGGCCGGCGGATCGACCATCATGGTGCCGTTCACCGCCGCTTTCGTACCTAGCGTGGACATCGCCGGCGGACGCATCGTGGTGGCGCCGCTCGAAGACGCACCGGGAAACCGCGGGAGCGAATAGCAAGGGCTTGCGAATTCCGTAACTTGCGGGCGAGCCATAGCGAATGCGATTCATCACCTCATATACTGTCGTCCCCGCGAAGGCGGGGACCCATGATCACCGGTCTCTGGAATGTGGGTCCCCAGCATAAGCGCGTTTACGCGCGTCTTCCGACGCGCTATGCGCGGGGACGACAGCGAGATTTGTTAACCACATGTGGCGCGCGAGCATTCTCACCATCTTCCCCGAGATGTTTCCGGGGCCGCTCGGCGCAAGCCTCGCGGGTAAGGCGCTCGCAGCCGGCCTGTGGACGCTCGAAGCCGTCGACATCCGCGCGCACGCGACCGACAAGCATCGCTCCGTCGACGACACCCCCGCGGGCGGCGGACCCGGCATGGTGATGCGCCCCGACGTGCTCGCGCGCGCCGTGGACGCACTCGCGCCCGCGGGCGATCCGCGCCCGCGCCTCGTGATGAGCCCGCGCGGCGTGCCGCTCACCCAAGCCCGGGTCGCAGCGCTGGCCAACGGGCCCGGCGCCGTGGTCCTCTGCGGCCGCTTCGAGGGCATCGACGAGCGCCTGATCGAAGGGCGCGGCTTCGAGGAGCTTTCGATCGGCGATTACGTGCTCTCGGGTGGCGAGATCGCGGCCTTCGTCCTGCTCGACGCCTGTGTGCGGCTGCTGCCCGGCGTAATGGGCAAGGAGGCTTCGGGCCTGGAGGAGAGCTTCAGCCAGGGGCTGCTCGAATACCCGCAATACACCAGGCCGCAGGTGTGGGAGGGCCGTTCGATCCCCGCCGTCCTCACCGGCGGCGACCATGCCAAGGTCGCGGCCTGGCGCCGCGCCGAGTCCGAGCGGCTCACGCGCGCCCGCCGCCCGGATCTGTGGGCGGCCCATTTGGCCGGCGCCGGCAAGCCGAAAAGGCCCGGCAAGAAGCCCCGCCGGGATGGGTGACAAAGCGGCGGCGGTGTCGTAGAAGCTCGCCCGACCCGCACAAACGATAAGAGCGCGCGCTTTCAGGATATTCGCGTTGCCGCAGGAGAATTCCCATGGATTTGATTCACGAGCTCGAGAAAGAGCAGATTGAGAAGCTTTCCGCCGGCAAGGAAATCCCGGATTTCGCGCCGGGCGACACGGTTCTCGTCAATGTCAAAGTGGTCGAGGGCGACCGCACCCGCATCCAGGCTTATGAGGGCGTTTGTATCGGCCGCGCGGGCGCGGGCCTCAACGAGAATTTCACCGTGCGCAAGATTTCCTATGGCGAGGGCGTGGAGCGCGTGTTTCCGCTTTATTCGCCGATGATCGACTCGATCAAGCTCGTGCGCCGCGGCAAGGTGCGCCGCGCCAAGCTTTATTACCTGCGCGGTCGCCGCGGCAAGGCGGCGCGCATCGGCGAGAAGCAGGATCACCACGCCGGCGACGAGGGCGTCGAGGAGGCGAAGAAGGCCGCCGAGTAATCCGACGGCTATTCGAGTTCCACCGTCGCGAAGTCAGCGGGCAGGATGACTTCGAGCACCTCGCAATCATCCGAGTAATCGAGCACCACGTGCTCGATGCGCGGCGGCTGGATCCATGCGCTTCCGGCCCGCATTACGATCGCGCCCTGGCCGTCGAGCTCGGTCTTGATCCAACCCTTGAGCACGTAGACCATCTGGAAATCGACGTCGTGATAGTGGCGCTTCGAGACCTCCTCCGGGCGGCAGGGCGGAACGAAGCGAATGACGTGGGCCCGCACCATCCCGTTGGTGGCTCGGGCGATGCCGAGGTCGCGGTACTTCGCGTAGCGCCGCAGTCCGCCTTCGAAGTCTTCTTCCCGATGATGGCTGACGACGAAGCGTTGCCGCGGTTTGGTCTGCCGTCTTACCGTGCTCGTGGCCACGCTTCGCCGCTTGGTCGCGGTTTGCCGTCGCGCCCGCCGGCCT
>VAZL01000305.1 GCA_005883445.1 Alphaproteobacteria bacterium
CCGTCGCCGAGCGCCTTGACCCGCGCGCGGCAGGCGGCGTCGAGGTCGTGGTGCGGCAATGTAGTAAGCGTCGCATCGGCCCAGCGCGCGAGCGCCTCGGCGAAGCGGCGATGGCCATCGTCGAAAAACGGCCAGCTCAGCGTTTCCTCAAGGCCCATCTCAATTGCCCTCGAAGACCGGCTTCTGCTTGGCGGCGAAGGCGCGGAACGCGCGCGCAAAGTCCTCCGTCTCCATGCACAGCGCCTGGGCGATCGCCTCGGCCTCGATCGCGCTCTCGACCGACATCGCCCATTCCATGTCGAGCATGCGCTTGGTCATGGCATTGGCGAAAGTGGGTCCGGCGGCGAGCTCGGCGGCGAGCTGCTGCGCCTGCGCCAGCACCGTGTCGGGCGTGGCGAGCCGGTTGAAGAAGCCCCAGCGTTCCGCCTCCTCGCCGCCGAGCACGCGGCCGGTATAGAGCAACTCGGCCGCGCGACCGGCGCCGACGAGGCGCGGCAGGATGGCGCAGGCCCCCATGTCGCAGCCGGCCAGGCCCACGCGGTTGAACAGAAACGCCACCTTGGCGCCCGGCGTTCCCAACCGCATGTCGCAGGCCATGGCCAAGATCGCGCCGGCGCCGGCGCACACGCCGTCGACGGCGGCGACGATGGGCTGCGGACACGCGCGCATCGCCTTGACCACCTCGCCGGTCATGCGGGTGAAATCGAGAAGCTGCGCCGCCTCCATCTCGATCAGCGGCTTGATGATTTCGAACACGTCGCCGCCGGAGCAGAAATTGCCGCCGGCGCCGGTGATGACGAACGCCTTGACGGCTTTCTCCCGGGCGGCCGCGCGGAAGAGATCGACGATCTCGGCGTAGCTGTCGAAGGTGAGCGGGTTCTTCTTGTCGGGCCGGTCGAGCGTGATGGTGGCGACCTTGCCGTCGACCGCAAGGCGAATAGAACGCGCCTTATAGTCCGCCAGCGGCAAGGTGACGGGGTTGGCTGCGCTCATCGCGGCGCTCCGTTGCCGATGGCCTTGCGCGCCGACGCCTTGGTCTTGGCGAGGAGCCGCATCAGGGTCGCGATGTCGTCGGCGGAAAGGTCGGCGAGCATGTCTCCGATCCAATCGCCGTTCGCGCGCGCCATGGCGCGGAAGAAGCGGCGCCCCTCGGCGGTCAGGCTGACGAGCTGCGCGCGCCGATCCTTCGGCGACGGCCGGCGGCTGAGGAGGCCCTGCTCGAGCAGCCGGTCGACCAGGCCGGTGACGTTGCCGTTCGACACCATCATGCGTTGCGACAGCTCGCCTAGCGTCATCGCCTTCGGCGCGCGGTAAAGCTGCGCCATCAGGTCGAAACGCGGCAGCGTGACATCGAAGCTGTCGCGCAGCCGCCGGCGGACCTCGCTCTCGATCACCTCCTTGCATGCGAACAGCCGCAGCCACAGCCGCAGCTCGTCCTTGTGATCGTGCGGCCGCTCGGCGACCTTGGTCTCGGCGTCGAGCGGCATGGTGCGCTGATCCATCACATCTCCCCGCCTGTGATCGCGAGCGTCGTGCCGGTGACCGCCGCGGCCTCCGGCGAACAAAGGTACACCACGGCGGCGGCGACTTCCTCCGGCTGGATCAGGCGGCCGATGAGGGTGTCCCGTTCGTATTCGGCGAGCACGTCCGCTTGCGCGCGGCCGGTCTTGGCGGCGACGCGCTTGATGTTGTCGCGCAGGAGGTCGGTGTCGGTATAGCCGGGGCAAACCGCATTGACGGTGACGCCGCGCGCTGCGGTCTCGGCGGCGAGCGCGCGCGTCAGGCCGACGAGCGCGTGTTTCGCCGCGCAATAGGCGCTGACATAGGCATAGCCCTTGAGCCCGGCGGTCGAGGCCACGTTCACGATGCGGCCGAAACCGCGCTCGAGCATGCCCGGCAAGACCGCCTGGGTCGCATAGACCGCGCCCATCAGGTGCACGTTCCACATGGTGCGGAAGACCGACGGATCGGCCTTGATAAAGGGGCCGGATTCAGCCGAGCCGGCATTGTTGATGAGGATCGCGATCGGGCCGCGCGCGGCCTCGGCCGCCGTCACCTGCCGCTTGAGCTCGACCACGTCGGTGACGTCGGCGACGCCGCATCCCGCCGCCTCGCCGGCGGCGACCGCCTCGCGCAGCGGCGCTTCGCTGCGCCCGATCACGGTCACCGCGGCGCCGGCGCGGGCGAGCGCGGCGGCGACCGCGCGGCCGATGCCGCGGCCGCCGCCGGTCACGAAAGCATGCTTGCCCGCAAGCGTCATGGCCTCGTCTCCGGGTGGCGGGAATCACCGCCTCGCATCATATTTTAAGCTTAAAATTTTGAAGCTTCAAGCTTGCCGAAGGGATATTTTAAGCCTAAAATAAATGCTGCCGTCCGCCGTGCATCGATTCGCGGCGGGATGGCCGGAGGCATGGAATGAAAGTTCACGTCATCGGCGGCGGTCCGGCCGGCCTCTACTTCGCGATCCTCGCGAAGAAAGCCTGGCCGCAGACGCGCATCACCGTGTTCGAGCGCAACCGGCCCGACGACACTTTCGGCTTCGGGGTCGTGTTCTCCGACGAGACGCTCGACACCTTCGAGACCTACGACCGCGAGAGCTATCGCGCCATCGTCGGCCATTTCGCCTATTGGGACGACATCGAGATCCATTTCCGCGGGACGACGCACCGCATCGGCGGCAACGGGTTCTGCGGGTGCTCGCGCGGCACGCTGTTGAAGATTCTGGGCCGACGCGCTCGCTCGCTCGGCGTCGAGATCAGATATCAGTCGGAAATCTCGCCGCTCG
>VAZL01000306.1 GCA_005883445.1 Alphaproteobacteria bacterium
GAAATTCCCTACGCAACGGAACAGGGAAT
The DNA here is from genome assembly GCA_005883445.1 of Alphaproteobacteria bacterium. Lineage (GTDB taxonomy): Bacteria > Pseudomonadota > Alphaproteobacteria > Rhizobiales > Xanthobacteraceae > VAZQ01. The sequence goes on from VAZL01000306.1 coordinate 30, forward strand.
TTTATTTGCAGCGATTGGGAAACTTCAACGCGAGCAGGGAACCGGCGCATCTGAAGCACCGGCGCATCTGAAGCGTCTTTCCACCCCTGCATGCGTCCGGTTCGGAATTAACACGGCGCCCGGCGCAACGACTTCAACGAGGGCGAATCACGACCACATGCGTCTGGCGCGGGATGCCGCGCGGCGCTAGGGAACTCGATGCCGGCGGGCGCGGCGACGGTGTGGCCAAGAGCGGGAAGATGGGATCCCCGCCGCGCTGCCCGAATCGTCACATCGATGGGCGCTTGGTAGTGAAATGGAAGACGATCAGGACCGCCGCCGGCAGCATGCGCTGGATGCCTATATTGCCGCCACGTTCAGGTGGCGGATCGCTATCGAAAAAGCCGAGGGTGGGGACACCAGCGCCATCATTGAATTGCTGAACTCTGGCGAAGTTTTCCCGCCAGAGTCCCAATCCCTCCTAGCCGACCTTCTTAACCGCCGCCGACTTACGAAAAAACGCGGAGGACAACGTCGTCCGAGCTATGAGAGTAGCCGAGAGGAAAGCGAGTTGAGCAAGGCAGCCTCTTTGGTCCGAGAGCGGCGGGGCAAAGGGGAAAGATTTGAGACTGCGCTAGCTGAGGTTGCTCGCGAGCGCAACATCGATACCGGCAAACTTCGTAATTTCATCCGTGGAAAGGGGAGCCGCCGAAGCCGTCGGCGGAGAGGCTGATGCCGGCCGCAAAGCGCGAGATTTGCAGCCGGTCGTATGCGTGTTCCTAGGCGCCCATTTTATGCGCAGGGTGCGCATAGCGCACCCATAACGCAGGGTGCAGCATGCCTTCCAAATCCGGCGATAAATGGTGTCCGAACCGCAGGGCGCTCGAGCCAGATGCGACCGCGCGTTTTTCGCCCCAACGCTGCGAGCTGGCGCGGTGGGAATTGCTGATCAGTCTCTTCGTAGTCAGCACGCCAATTCCTGCACCGGGAGCTCGCTCATCCGCCTCGTTACTAGCAGCAGAGTAAACATGGATTCGCTAATGCAGCGGCGCCGCAACGGCTACGCCGTCGCGCGTGATTTGAGTCCCAAGCTAGTCCCGCTCGCAGGCTTGATGCCCCTGGGTCGCGAGACCCGCAAGCATCCGCCGCAACAGGTGCGCAAGCTCGCGGCGAGCCTCGATCGGTTCGGCTTCGTCTTGCCGGTCCTGATCGACTCCCAGCAGCGTGTCGTTGCGGGCTGGGGGCTGGTGCTGGCAGCACGGCAACTGGGTCTCACCGAGGTGCCGGCCGTAAGTCTCACCGATTTGTCCGAGGCCGAGCTGCGGACGCTCCGGCTGGCGCTCAATCGGATCACTGAGGATTCCACTTGGGACCACGAGGCGCTCACCATCGAGTTGTCCGAGATCTTGGAGCTCGCGCCCGAAATCGGTCTCGAGCTCAGCGGCTTCGAGATCGGCGAGATCGATGCCCTCCTGGACGGCGGCGGCATCGACGAAGAAGACGAGCTGCCGCAGGTCGACGCTGACGCGGCGCCGGTGACTCGCTTGGGCGACCTTTGGCTTCTTGGCGAGCATCGTGTTCTCTGCGCCGACGCCATCCAGGCCGAAAGCTATGCCCGCGTGCTGGGGACCGAGAAGGCGGAGATGGTGTTCGCCGACCCGCCCTATAACGTGGCCATCGACGGCCACGCCTCGGGATTGGGGGCGGTCAAGCACGCCGATTTTGCCATGGCGTCGGGCGAGCTCTCCTCGGTGGAGTTCGGGTCCTTTCTGAAAAGGTCCCTCGGCCATGCGGCGTGCTGCTCGATCGACGGCGCCATTCATTTCGTGTGCATGGACTGGCGCCACATGAAAGAGATGCTGGCCGCGGGGGAAGAGGTCTACACCGAACTCAAGAACCTGTGCGTCTGGAACAAGTCCAATGCCGGCATGGGCTCGCTCTATCGTTCCAAGCACGAGCTCATCTTCGTGTTCAAGCTCGGCACGGCTGCGCACATCAACAATGTGGCGCTCGGACGCTATGGCCGGCACCGGACCAACGTCTGGGACTATGTCAGCCAGAACGCATTGAACGGGACATCGAAGAGCAAGCTTGCCCTCCATCCGACCGTCAAGCCGGTCGCCATGATTGCCGACGCGATCCGCGACTGCTCCAACCGCGGTGGCGTGATCCTTGATCCCTTCGGCGGCGCCGGCACGACGCTGATAGCGGCGGAACGGACCGGCCGCCGCGCCTTTGTGATCGAGCTCGATCCGATCTTCGTCGACGCCAGCATCGAGCGCTGGCAGCGGCTGACCGGCGGTACGGCGCGCCATGCCGACAGCGGTCGGCCGTTCGCGCCGTCTGACAATCCAAGCACAACGCCAGAAACTCGGCCCCCTCGGTCGACATCTGCACGGTGAGGAAAACCCATGTCCGAGCGCAAAGACGCGGTGTCAACCGGCAGCGACAGCAACGGCTACGAGGTGGGGTACCGCAAGCCCCCGAAACACACCCAGTTCCGCGCCGGGCGGTCGGGTAACCGGACTGGCCGCCGCAAAGGCGTGCGCAATCTCGCGACCGACGTGAAGCGCATCCTCAAAGTTCCGGTGAAGGTGAAGGAGAACGGCCGCTCGCGGAAGATTTCAACGCAGGAAGGTGCCCTCATGGTGTTGCGGGAAAAGGCGCTCAAAGGCGATGCGCGGTCCCTCGATCGCCTGCTCGAATACGCCAGCCGCTTCAACAACGATGCCGGCGAGATCGGGCTGGCCCCGTGCGCCGATGACCAAGCCATCCTCGCGGCCTATGCGGAAGAAGTTGCGGCCGCGGCAAAACCATCAACCCCAGCCGAATCCCCCGCCGAC
>VAZL01000307.1 GCA_005883445.1 Alphaproteobacteria bacterium
AGGACACTAGCAACTTATTGATCTAGTGTGGCTTTGGTTCAGAAGTCCGCATTTCGGACTGGCTGCAAGAATGATGCGGACTTCTGAACCGCCACACTAGTCGGTCCGTCCTTCCCGTCCCCGTCACGTGCCCGTAGAACCAAAACCCCGAACTCCGCGTGTTGTTTCATCAAGATTTGCAACTTCGCGGATGGCGGCTTGCAGGGTTGCTGCCAGCACCAGTTGTGCAATGCGCGCCCCGCGCTCGACCGCGAACGGGTCGCGGCCGAAATTCGCAAGGATTACATGAACTTCGCCGCGATAATCGGGATCGAGCGTGCCCGGAGAATTGAGCACCGTGACGCCGTGGTGCAGCGCCAGCCCGGAGCGCGGGCGGATCTGCCCCTCGATTCCTGCAGGTAGCGCGAATGCGAGCCCGGTTGGGATTGCGGCGCGCCCACCCGGCGCGATGATGACGGGCGCGCCCGCGGGCACCGCGGCGACGAGGTCGAGCCCGGCCGCGTGCGCGCTCCGCTTGGCTCCGGCGAGCGTCTCGGCCATGCGTGCGACGAGCGCGCGCGCCACCTCCTCTTTCGATTGCGGCGGCCAGGATTCGACCCCCTGCGCGGTGACGAAATGCACGGTGTTGCGGTCGCCGCCCATGGCGCCACCGGCGGCGGAGACGTCGTTGGCGAGGATCCAGTCGCAGCCCTTGCGCGCGAGCTTTGCCTTGGCGTGCTCGACGATGTGCTCGGTCTCGGCCGCAAAGCCGATGACGAGGCGCGGCCGCTTGCGCGCGTCATGGGCGACGGTCGCGAGGATGTCGGGATTTTCGGTGAGCGCGAGCTTCGGCGATCCGCCCGCGCCCTTCTTGATCTTGTTCGCCTGCGGCTTGGCGATGCGCCAATCGGCCACCGCCGCCGCAAACACCGCGACGTCGGCAGGGAGCGCCTTCGTTACCGCCGCCAGCATGTCTTGCGCGGTCGTGACCTTGACGACGGCGACGCCGGGCGGATCGGGCACGTTCACCGGCCCGGACACGAGCGTGACGTGGGCGCCTGCCTCCGCGGCCGCGGCGGCGATGGCGTGGCCCTGCTTGCCCGAGGAGCGATTGGCGATGTAGCGCACCGGATCGATCGACTCGTGGGTCGGGCCGGAGGTCACGATCACGCGCTTGCCCTTGAGCGCCCCCTCGCCGTCTCCGATCAGCGACACCACGGCCGCCGCGATCTCGAGCGGCTCGGCCATGCGCCCGATGCCGGCCTCGCCCGCCTCCGCCATCTCGCCCGTGTTCGGACCGACCAGCGCGACGCCGTCCTCGACCAGGCGCGCGAGATTGCGCTGCGTCGCCTTGTGCTGCCACATGTGTGGATTCATCGCCGGCGCCAGCAGCACCTTGCGGTCGGTGGCGACGAGCACGGCGCTGGCGAGATCGTCGGCGTGCCCGCCCGCGAGCTTGGCCATGAGATCGGCGGTCGCGGGCGCGACCACGACGAGATCGACCTCGCGCGCCAACCGGATGTGGCCGACGTCGAACTCGCTTCCCGGATCGAACAAGTCCGTGAACACGCGCTCCCCCGAAAGCGCGCCCGCCGACAGCGGCGTGATGAATTCCTGCGCTGCCTTGGTGAGAATGCAACGCACGGCGAGGCCGTGTTCTTTGAGCCGGCGGATGAGATCGAGCGCCTTGTAGGCGGCGATGCCGCCGCCGATGATGAGGAGAATGTGCTGCGTGCCGGCGGCGTGGGCGCCTGCGGCCGCCCGCGCCGGCGTATCCGCCACGACGCGGCCACGCGGCGCGGCGCGTTGGGGCGCCTCGGGGCGCGCTTCGATCCTGCCGGCCTCGAGGCTCGCGGCGTCGCGCAGAATGGTGCGCGCCTCATCCTCCATCGAGCGGCCGTTGCGCGCCGCGCGCAGCCGCAGCCGCCGCTTCAAATCGTCGCCGAGCTGGCGGATGGTGATGCTGGCCATGGGCAAACGCTCGCTCTGTGAGCCTAGCTCATGATTGCAGTGCAATCAATGCAATCAATCCGCCGACGTCGGGCACCGAACCGGGGCGGCATCGTTTCCCACGCATGGAAAGCAACAACGAATGGAACGCAACAATAAGTGCGGGGTTGTTCAAAGGCGGATCGAAGCGCTTGCGACACCAGGGATCCGATGAGTTCCTATTTTGCAGGCCTGGTCGACTTTGTGGGCGCGCACCCGCAAGTGTCATTCCTCGCGGTTTTCTTGTTGGCGCTGTCTGAAGCCGTTCCTGTGGTCGGGACCGTCGTGCCGGGTTCCTCGCTGATCATTGCAATCAGCGCGCTCGCGACGGCGGCTAATATCACGCCTTGGGGACTGCTCATTGCCGCGGTGGCCGGAGCAATTGCCGGCGACGGCTTCTCGTTCTGGCTCGGCCATCGCTACCGCCGCCAGATACTCAGAGGCTGGCCGCTAAATCGCTTTCCGGGGGTGATCGGCCGCAGCGCACAATTGATCCGCAAATACGGCATCGCGAGCGTGTTCCTGGCACGCTTTACGGCAGTGGTGCGCGCCTTTGTCCCCCTGCTGGCCGGCATTCTGAGAATGTCATCCCGCCACTTCTACCTGGCAAATATCTTGTCGGCGCTGGTTTGGGCGCCGATACACGTTTTTCCCGGAGTGCTGGTCGGCCTCGCAATCGCATTCGGAGGCGCGCGCGCACCCGAACTCAGCGTCGCGGCCATCGGCGTGCTGATATTGGCTTGGATCGCGTGGAACATGATCAAACGCAAGACGGCGGCCGGTATTATGGACTGCCCTGCCAGCCAAGACGCGCCCGGATTGGGCGCCGGCGAACGTGTGGCGCGGCCGACGGCGCCAGACGGACAACTGCGTCGTTTCGCCGACGGAGTCGCGACCAAGCACGATTGAAAGCGTGCAGCGGCTTTTTGCGGTTGGTGAAACCGAGACGGCTAAATGTCTCTGACCAGCTCAGCCAACTTTCTGCGCGCATAGAACATGCGGGTCTTCACGGTGGCGGCGGGGATGCCGACGATCTCCGCGCACTCGGCGATCGATCGCTCGTGATAGTACACGAGGTCGATGATCTCTCGATGCTCACGCGACAGATGGGTCAGTGCTTGCCGCAGCAGCTCGCCACGGTCCTTCTCCTGCAGGGCAGCCTCGGGATCATCGGACGTGTCGGCGATGGCGGCCACGATCTCCTCAGTCAGTTCGTCCTCCGTCCGGACACGCCGAGCGGACAGCGCCTTGTAGCGGGCGATCGACATTAACCACGTCGAGACGGACGAACGCCCCTCAAATCGGTCGGCTTGACGCCACACGTCGAGAAATACTTCGCTCAGCAGAT
>VAZL01000308.1 GCA_005883445.1 Alphaproteobacteria bacterium
CATCGCGGGCCTCGTCGTGGGACGCTCGGCGCCTCGGACATCGAGGCGCACGCGGCCGCAGGCGGCGCCCGCGACCGGCAAGGTAGGGAACATGGAGCGCACGGTCTTCGTCTATACGACCTATCCCTCGATTGTCGAGGCGGAGCGGGCCGGGCGCGCACTCGTCGAGCAGCGCCTGTGCGCGTGCGTCAACATCCTCCCCGGCATGATCTCGCATTATTGGTGGCAGGGGGCGGTCGAGCGCGGCGAGGAGGTGGTGATGATCATCAAGACCCGCAGCTCGCTCGCCGGCCGCGTCGGCACGGCGGTCAAGGAGATGCATTCCTACACCACGCCCGCCATCCTCGTGCTCCCGATCGAGAGCGTCGACCGCGGCTATCTCGACTGGCTTTTGGCCGAGACCGAGCCGGCGACGAAGGCGTGAGCCGCCATCGCCGCGCGCCTTGTGAGTGTGTGCACGCTCATTCTCCCCGGCTTGTTGTGGCGGCGAGGCGGCGATCGCTTCATTCGAGCTCCCCGGACGGAGATCAAAATGTACATCGCCGCCGCGCCCCGCTAGGCTCAATCGGATCGGCGTTGACGGCGGACCACGCCTGCGGCGCTTGCGCGACGGGAGCAACACCATGAGCGACGATTTCGAAGACCATTGCTGGAAGGACATCGTCACGCCGGACGTGCTGGAGGTCTATTCCTGCTACCGCCGCAAGGTCTTCATCGGCGCGAGCCCGGCCCTGCTCGCGATCGATCTCTACGACGTGGTCTACCGCGGCGGAGCGCGGCCGCCGGCCGAGCTCGCCAAGACCCATCCGAACAGTTGCGGCGAATATGCCTTTGCGGCGATCGAGCCGACCAAGCGGCTGTTTGCTGCCGGGCGCGCTGCCGGCCTTCCGATCTTCTATTCGACCGGCGATACGCGCGCGGAAAGTCGCCCCGGGTTGGTGACGGCGACCAAGCGCGCCAAGCCGCCGGTCGATCCGGCCGATTACGCCATCCGGCCGGAGTTCAAGCCGCAGCCGCAGGACGTCGTCATCACCAAGCAGCGCGCGAGCGTCTTCTTCGGCACGCCGCTCATTGCGCATCTCACCCAGCTCGGCGTGCAGACGCTGATCATCTGCGGCGAGAGCACCTCGGGCTGCGTGCGCGCGACCGCGGTCGACGCCTATTCGCTGGGCTTCCACGTCGTGCTGGTGGAGGAGTGCTGCTTCGACCGCAGCATTCTCTCCCACAAGGTCAACCTGTTCGACATGCATCATAAATACGTGGACGTGATGCACGTCGATGAGGTGGTGGCCCATCTCGACGGGTTGGCGGTGAGGAAGGCGAGCTGACTGGGAGCGCAAGGTCGAAGATGAAGCCCGCGCCTTACGGCCCGTTTCCATATTCACCCATCGTCCGGCGCCCGCGCCTGACCTGGCCGGATGGCGCCCATGTGGCACTCTGGGTGATTCCCAATATCGAGTTCTTTTCGCTCATGGAGAAGGTGCCGGCCGGCTCCGGCGGCCCCGGCACGCCGGTGCCCGACATCCCGTCGTGGTCGGCGCGCGACTNNCGCTCAACAGCGATCTCTGCGCCTATCACCCCGAGATCATCGACGAAGGTCGAAAGCGCGGCTGGGAGTGGATGGGTCACTGCGAAAGCAACACGCGCCGCCTCAACGAAGCGCCGCCGGGGGAGGAAAAGGCGATCATTCGGCGCGCGCTGGCGACCATTGCGGACGCCACCGGTGCGCGGCCGGTCGGCTGGTTGGGCTCGGGCCTGCAGGAGACCTGGGACACCCTCGACCTCTTGGCGGCGGAAGGCTGCGAATACGTCTGCGACTGGACCAACGACGACCAGCCCTACGTCATGAGCCTCGACGGCGGCGGACGGCTCGTCTCGGTGCCCTACAGCCACGAGATCAACGACAAACCGGTGTTCGAGCGGCTGCACCGCACCGCCGACGAGTTCCGCGACATGATCTGCCGGCAGTTCGACGTGCTCTATCGCGAGGGCGCCGAATCGGGCCGCGTCATGGCGATCGCGCTGCATCCCTACCTGACCGGCGTGCCCCATCGCATCGACGCCTTCGACGCCGCACTCGGCTACATCTGCGGGCACGCGCGGGTGTGGAAGGCGACCGGCGCCGAGATCGCGCGACACTATCGCGCGCAGATCGCCAAGCGATAACGGGGTAGAGCATGGTCATGGGTCGATGGTTGAGACATGCGCTTGCGGGGCTGCTCGCGGGCGCGGCTGTTGCCATAACGCCGGTGAAGGCGGAAACGGTGACCGTCGGCTTGGTGGGCGCGATCTCCTCGACCCATTGGCCGATCTATATCGGCCTCACCAAGGGATACTTCGCCGCCGAGGACGTGAAGCTCGACCTCGTCTTCATCCAGTCGAGCGCGGCGCTGGTGCAACAGCTCACCGCCGGCTCGATCGATCTCGCCTTGTCGACGGGGCTTGCGGACCCGATCCGCGCCATCGACAAGGGCGCACCCATCGCCATCGTACGAATCGAGATTCAGGCGCCGCCCTATGCGCTGCTGGCCAAACCCGCGATCAAGCGTTGGCCGGATCTCAAGGGCAAGACCATCTCGATCGGCGGCCCGAAGGACATCACGCGCATCTACCTCGAGCGGATGGCGGATCCGAACGGGCTCAAGGCCGGCGACTATGACACCGTGTTCGCGGGCGCGACCTCGGCGCGGTTCTCGGCGCTGCAATCGGGCGCGGTCGACGCCGCGATCCTGCTTCCGCCATTCAACTTCTACGCCGAGTCGGCCGGCTTCACCAATCTCGGCCTCACCGTCGACTACGCCAAGGAGCTGCCGTTCACCGGCACCGTGGTCGGCCGCGCCTGGGCGTCGGCGCACAAGGCGACGCTCGACAAGGTGCTCGCGGTCAACGCCAAGAGCGTGGCCTGGTTCTCCGATCCGGCCAACCGCGCCGAGGCCATCGAAATCATGGTCGAGGCGAGCAAGCTCAAGCAAGAGGACGTGGCGAGGTCCTACGATTTTCTCCGCAAGAACGAGTTCTTCGAAACCGCCGGCAGGGTTTCGAAGGCGAAGATGGGCGCGCTGCTCGCCGCGCTCAAAGGCCTCGGCGACATCGAAGGTTCGACCAACGTCGAGCGCTTCGTGCTGCCGGGTGTGACCCAGCTGAGCGATTGAGTTGGAGCGCGCTTGTCGCAACTGAGTGACGGCCAGGCGGAAGTGGTGCAAGGGGGAGTGCAATCGCGCCCGGCTTCGGGCATGCGGTTGCCCCGCCTATACCTCGCGGGCGTCGTGTCGGTGCTCGGCGGATTGCTGCTGTGGGAGGTGGTGAGCCGCTTTCTCGTCGCCAACGCGCTTTTTCTCGCCGCTCCCTCGCAGATCTTCAGCGCGATTCTGGCGCTCGCCAAAAGCGGCGAGCTGTGGCGGCACATGTCGATCAGCGCGATCGAGTTCGCGCTCGGCTACGCGATCGCGAGCGTGTTGGGCGTGATGATCGGCTTTGCCATGGCCGAAAGCGCCACCATGAAGCGAGCATTGCAGCCGTGGGTCTCGGGGCTCTACGCCACGCCGACCATCGCGCTTGCCCCGTTGTTCATTCTCTGGCTCGGGATCGGCATCTGGTCGAAGGTGCTGGTGGTCATTTTCCTGGTGCTGTTTCCGGTGACCATCAACACCGAGGCCGGCCTGCGCACCACCAGCGAACGGCTGATCGAGATGCTGCGCTCGTTCGGCGCGTCCCCGCGGCAGATTTTCTTCAAGGTGTCGCTGCCGTCCGCGGTGCCTTTCATCCTTGCCGGGCTCAAGCTCGGGATCGGGCGCGGCCTGATCGGGGTCGTGGTGGCGGAGCTGTTCGGCTCGCGCGCGGGACTCGGGCGGTTGATCGCGCAGTCGGCCGACGCATTCAACATGCCGGAGCTGTTTGCCGGCGTGATCGTGCTCGCGGTCGCCGGGATCATGCTCACCGCGGGTTTCGGCTGGCTGGAAAACCGGCTCGTGCCCTGGACCAAGGACTAGAGGCGATGGCGCGCAAGCTCCAAGTCTCCCACCTCGGCAAGACCTTCGGCGAATTGCGGGCGTTGCAGGACATCAACCTTGCGGTCGAGCGCGGCGAGTTCATCGCGCTCGTCGGTCCTTCCGGCTGCGGCAAGACGACGTTTCTGCGCATCGTCGCGGGTCTCGAACCGGCAAGCTCGGGCGAGGTGACGCTCGACGGGCGCGCCGTGCGCAGCCCAGGCGCCGACCGCGGCTTCGTGTTCCAGAGCGACAATCTTTTGCCGTGGCGCACGGTGTTCGCCAACGCGATCATCGGGCGCGAGGTCGCGGGTCACGTCGGTCCGGCCGAGCGGCAGCGCACGATGGAGCTCTTAAAGCTCGTCGGCCTCGAGGGATTCGAGCACTACCATCCGCGCCAGCTCTCGGGCGGCATGCGCCAGCGCGTCAATCTCGCCCGCGCGCTCGCCATCGACCCGCAAATCCTCCTGATGGACGAGCCGTTCTCCTCGCTCGACGCGCAGACCCGCGAGATCATGCAGACCGAGCTGATGCGCATCTGGGAAACCGGGCGCAAGACCGTCTTGTTCGTCACTCACCAGATCGACGAAGCGGTGTTCCTGGCCGATCGCGTGTTTGTGTTCGCGCGCCGGCCGGGCCGGCTGCGGGAAAATGTCGCGATCGAGCTGCCGCGTCCGCGCGCGCTGGCGATCAAGCGCACGGCCGAATTTGTGCGTTACGTCGATCACATCTGGCGGCTCATTGAGGACGACGTGCGCGCCAGCGTCATCGAGGAGAAGGTGTGAGTGTCTGCGGCAAAGGCAGCACCGCTGTTGCATGAACTGCGCGGCCGTGCTTGATCCAGCGATCATTGATCTAGTGTGGCTTTGGTTCAGAAGTCCGCATTTCGGGCTTGCTGCAAGGATGATGCGGACTTCTGAACCGCCACACTAGGCACGGGTGTTGCATGCAGCGCAACGGCGTGCTTCACCGCGACGACACCTCGGGCACGCGCGCTTGGGCGGCGTAACGAAAACGCAAGGCAAAAAAGGGAAGGCGAAATGACCGACCACCGCATCACGCGACGGCAGCTGGCGCTCGCGGCCTCGGCTGCCGCCGCGATGTTTCCGATACGCGTGCGCGCGCAGCAGAATTATCCCAACCGTCCGGTCCGCTTCATCCTGCCGTTCGCCGCCGCCGGCGTCGCCGACATCACCGCCCGTCTCGCGGCCGAGAAGCTCGGCGACAAGCTCGGGCAGCGTTTCGTGGTGGAAAATCAACCCGGACCGGGCCGCATCGCGGCGGCGCGCGGGGTGCTCTCGCAAGCGCCCGACGGCTACACCATCGGCCTCGTCACCAACGGCACCTCGATCAGCGCCGCCATCTACAAGGCGCTGCCGTTCGATCCGGTGAAGGAATTCGCGACCATCTCGACCATCGGCGCCTTCGATCTGGTGTTCGCCACCAACGTGGAGTCCGAGCTCAAGACGTTCGACGACTTCATCAAGGGCGCCCGCGCGCGGCCGGGCACGCTCAACGTCGGCACCATCAATGTCGGCGGCACCCAGAATCTGGCGGGCGAGCTGTTCAAAGCCTCGGCCGGCCTCAACTTCCAGATCATCCCTTACCGCGGCACCCCCGACGTCATCGTCGCCCTCATGCGCAACGACGTGCAGCTGATGGTGGATTTCTATTTTACCGACGTGCCGACCGTCGCGGAGGCGGGCGTTCCCGGCTACGAGGTGGTTTCGTGGAACGGCGTGTTCGCTCCGCACGGCACGCCGGCGGATATCATCGAGCTCTTGAACAAGGCGATTCACGAAATCGTGGCGACGCCGGAGGTGAAGCAGCGCTACGCCGAGCTTGGGATCGAAGCCAAGGCCAGCACGCCCGAGGCGTTGAAAGCCCGCCTCGCCGGCGACATTGGCAAGTGGGCGGCGGTGATCGAACGCGCCGGCATCCCCAAGCAGTAGCGACGCGCTGACGGCTCGACACGTTGGGGTTGCAATTTTCATTGTAAAGAACAACCCCAAAACAATGGATCGGGGTCGGCGCCCGATTCTCACAGCCGCAGGTTGGTGCTTCGGCCACTGGCTCGGCCAAAACGCGCCGCGCACCGTCGCCCTCATGCTGAGGAGCATCGCAGCGCGAGCGAGTACGGACGCTTCCACAGACTCGGGGCGTTGCGATGCGTCTCGAAGCATGAGGGCTCCCACGTGGCCCGTCCTCATCCTTCGAGACGCGCGCACGCCCATTCGACTTTGCCGAGCCGTTGGAGCACGCGCGCTCCTCAGGATGAGGACCGGCGAGCGCGTGGCCAATTGCGGCTCGTCGCTGAACCGTTCGCCGTCATTCTATCTCACGATGTCAAACAGCCCATCTCGTTCCCGCGGCGCGTTTTCTGCGCCCGGGGTTTTGCATCGTTGCTTCGCGCACCCGAATCGAGGGGTGGGCGGAGCGCCGAGAGACGTTCGGGTGCTCGGCGGAACACCCGTTAGGCCTGCACATGACGCGGCAGGCCAGGCGCTTGCGAGGCGCCTTGCGTCCCATGACGCGGGACGCTCGCCTCTCGGCGCTCCACCGTGGCGGTTTTGGGCTCCCGGGGCCGCGCTTCCGTCTCCTTCGGCGCCCGCCGTCCTACAACGGCGGGCAGGTGCCATCCGGATCCGTGCAGCGAGCTCCTCGCACCCAGGTCGTAGTGCCTGGAGGGCGGGGTCCCTGCCTCCCGAGGCGAGCGGTTACGAGCCGCCGCCGCAGGACGCCACTCCCCGCTCCGCCTTCAGGATCGTCTCCGGAGACGCCCCTCAATGAGCGAGGATGGGAGTGTTCTAACACGACCGCGATACGTAGTCAAGAGCGTAGTTGATCTGTAGTCACAAGGGCAGTGCGGAATCGCGCGCAAATGTCGATTGGAGGGAGGGAACCCGCGTTTCCAAAAAGCGCACTTTTGTGACGTACATCACAGTCGCGGGCCCGCGCCGTCCCTACTTTGTCATCAGGAGAGCGGTCATAGATGGAGGCTATCATGGCCCATCTTGTCGATAAGAAAGTCATCGAGCGTGCGAACACCATGCTGCTGATGGGCATTCTGTGGAGCGGGCTTGCGGTGTGCGTGCTCGGCGCGCTGTCCTACGACATCGCCCACTGGTTCGGCGCCTGGTGACACGCATCCTGGCGCTGCGAAAGCATCACGCCATCGGCGGGTCGACATTGCAGCGGCTCGCCCAAGACTTCGAATGAAATTTTTTAGAAGCCGGATAGCCCTGCCCGCATTTCCGCGCGATCAGCGATTCTCCGCCACCAGCGGCGCGTTCTTGTCGAGCCGGCGCAGGATTTCGTCGCGGCTCAAATCGGGCACTTCGAGCAGCACCCGCGCGATGCCCGCCTCGCGATAGGGCGCGAGCGCGGCGCGATCGGCCGGCGCGTTGAACACCGTGATCGGGAGCGTGGCGGGATCGCGTCCGGCCGCGATCGCGGCTTCGCGCAGCCGTGCCACCGCGCTCTTGGGCTCCCATCCGGTGCGCGGGCGCGGAAACCAGCCGTCGCAGAACTCGACCACCCGGCGCACGGTGTAGTCGGTCTCCCCGCCCAGCAAGATGGGCGGATGCGGCTTCTGCTTCGGCTTGGGATAAAGCCAGACCCGATCGAAATTGACAAAACGGCCGTGAAACTCCGCCTCTTCCTGCGTCCACAGCGCCTTCATCGCCAGCACGCGTTCGCGCAGCAGCTGGAAACGGGTCTCGTAGCGGGCGCCGTGGTTTTCCATCTCCTCGACGTTCCAGCCGCCGCCGATTGCGAAAATGAAACGCCCGTCCGAGAGCTGGTCGAGGCTCGCCACCGCCTTGGCGGTGATGATCGGGTCACGCTGCGGAATGAGGGCAATGCCGGTGCCGAGCTTGAGCGTGCGCGTCGCCGCCGCGGCAAACGCCAGTGCGACGAACGGATCGTGGGTGTGCAAGTAGCGCTTGGGCAGCTCGCCGCCGCTAGGATAGGGCGAACGCCGGCTCACCGGGATATGGGTGTGCTCGCACACGAACAGCGAGTCGAAGCCGCGCTCCTCGAGCGCGCGCGCCAATTCGTCGATGGCGATGCCGTAATCGGTCGGAAAATAGAAGGCGCCAACCAGCATTCCCCACCCATTCAGCGCATCATGCTCGCGCCGCCGCGGCGCTCGATGCGATCCCAGGCCGAGACGCAACGTATAGCATGCATCCGTGTTCATTATGTGCCGGACAGCGCGGAATCCGTACAGTATCCGCTCGTCCCCGCGAGGGGCCCCCCGCGACGCGAGCGTCGCGGGGATCCCGTTGCGGGGACCCAGGCTGGATTCCCCGCATAAGCGCGTTCACGCGCGTCTTCTACGCGCTATGCGCGGGAATGAGCGGAAGAGAGTGCGTCGACTCGAAACGGATCCGCGCTAGCTCGCCCCGCCCACGGAAAGGTCGCCCCAGCTCGTCGTGCGTTCGATGCGCACGGCAATGACGGGGTATTTTGCAATCTCCATCGCGCCGAGCTGCGGGTAACGGGAGCGCAGCAGCGCCTGCGCGTCCCGGTGTTCTCTCCCTTCATGGAGAATTTCGGCGTGCCCGCGCAGCATCACCCAGCCGAGCCGCGCCCAATCCTCGTCGTAGCGGTCGACGATGACGGCGACCGCGGGATTTTCGGCAATGTTGCGCAGGCGCTTGAGCGTCGCGGGAGACCGTCGTTTCGGCTTTTCGTCGATGGTGATGTAGAGCGTGGGCTCGAGGACCGCGAAGCAGACCGGCACCACGTGGGGAACCGCGCGCCGATCGGCGGTGGCGAGGTGCGCGATGCGTTGCTGCGCCAAGAACCGGCGCTCGTCGTCCGACAACATGGGTCGCCCCTTCGCTGCCACGCTTTCGAGAGGCTGGGCGCGAGGCCGCCAGATACCCCCCATCAGCCGGCCGCCCGGAAATGCGCAAAAA
>VAZL01000494.1 GCA_005883445.1 Alphaproteobacteria bacterium
TTCGAACAGGTCGTGGCGACGCCGCACATCGGCTACGTGACGCGCGAGGAATACGAGACCCAGTTCAGCGACATTTTCGACCAGATCCTCGCCTTTGCGGCGGGGCGGCCGATCAACGTCGTCAACCCGGACGTGCTGGCGGCGACGAGCGCGCGCGGGTGAACGTAACGCGCTTCACGCCATGAGCACATGGGGGCCGACGCGCGGCGCGAGCAACGGGCGAGCATTCGATCGGCTTCGGCATTTGAAAGGCCGACCTTACCTCCAGGTCATGAGGCTTTGATTGTAGCCAGAGCTACCGGCGCCCGTGAGCGCAGGGTTGTATGGGTTGAACGGCGCGGCGGTGCGTGGAGCGACGGCCTGAACCTGCGAGCCGCTGCGAGGGACTCTTTGTTTCTTGGCCGCCGCCGATGCCGTAACGGCGGTGGTCAGAATAATGACGGCGGCGAGCGCAAGTGTTGTCCGCAATGACATGTCCGCGTCCTGGTTCGCTTGCAACATTTCCTATCCAAACACCGGCCGCCAGCGAGCATTCCATCACGCCGCAGCGAGCCGCCGGATGCACGTGTTGCCTGTCGCGATCGGAAAAATCGGCACGCCCCCCGCGGCGCGCACGTAGGCCGGCTATCAGTTGAGCCGGGTTGAGCCGTTTCGCTAACGGTGTCATGCTGGGCAAGCCAAAGCTGAGGGAGGGTTAGATGGCAAACGGTGAGCGGCAAATGCCCGAGCATGTGAGGGCGGCCTACAGGGGTGCGGTGGACAACATCCTTTTTCTGAAAAGGCAGCAGTGGCTGGCGACCAACTATGTCCTACTTCTATATGTGGCTGTTTTCCTAATCTCGGCGCACTACTTCAGCCGGACTGACGTTGCACGAAATTGGCTTGGGGGCATTACAATTGCTGCGTTTGTTATCCACTGGTGGATGTTGCACTCATTTCAACGCTCGATCGAGACGTTTAGAAATCGCTTGGTTTGGGTTTACAGGAGCTATTTCAGCGAAGAGGAGCGCGCAGGATTGGATCTGCGGCTGGAACCAAGGTCATATTGGTATCAACCCGAGGCTTACGTTGGGCTCATAGCCGTTTCATTGGTCGGAGCTGTGTTGACCGCGGTGTATTTGTGGTCAGTCCGCTAGCTCTTAATACTCGTCGTTACGGCAAGGCCACCGGGACGTATTCTTTCTTTCGAGTCTGATTACGCCAATCCGGTTAGTCGCAAGCTGAGCACACGCAGTCGCTCGCGCGCCGTGTCGTCATAGGCCTGCGGGTTCGGCTTCGATGGCCGCAGTCCGTTGTAGAACTGGCCGGAACATCCGTCGAGTTCGTCTGCCACCGCGAGGTTCAGAATCGCTTCCGCTCCCTCCTCGACGGTGCTGATAGGCGTCACGCCGCTCTGCCGCACCATGGTCGTCGCCATGTAGGTCGCGGGATGCAGGCAGTTCGCCGTCACTGTCTCGGGCTCGAGCTCGCGGGCGAGATCGAACGTAAACATGATCTGGGCGAGCTTGCTTTGAGCATACGCGCGCGAGCCGCTGTAACCGCGCGTGAGCATGACATCATCGAAGTCGATCGGGTGTTGGCCGAGCGAAGAGACGTTCACGATGCGCGCCGGCTTGCCGAGCATCAAAAGCGGCAGCACAGCCCTGGTGAGTAGGAATCCGGCGAGGTAGTTGACGGCAAAGCGCAGCTCGAGGCCGTCCTGGCTGGTCTCCCGTTTACCGGCAGCGCCGCCCGAGCCGATGCCAGCATTGTTGATGAGAATGTCGAGTCGGTCACATGTCTGGCGCACGGTGTCGGCAAGGCGACGCACCTCTGCGAGCGAGGAAAAATCCGCGGGTAAGAAGGCTGCCGAGCCGCGGTGGGCGGCTCGAATTTCCTTGAGCAATCGCTCGCCTCGCGTGCGATCGCGCCCATGGATCAGGACGCGCGCGCCCTGATCGGCCAGTCGACGCGCTACGAGGCGACCCACGCCGTCCGTCGACCCAGTGACCAGTACGGTTTTGTTTTCAATATTCATGCTACCAAATACCGCCAAAATCTGGTTCATGTCCCAAGGGCGGTTGGCTGAGATTAGCGCACCTTACGACTTGAAACGGTTTGCGGCCCGGTCGTATGTCGCTGCAAAGACATCCACATGTGGCTTCGGCCGTGAATCCCGAGATCATCCAGCATTATCATGCTCACGTTTATTACGACCCGGCATCGAGCCGTGACCGTGCTGCGCGGCTACGAGAACGGGTGGCAGCGATTTTCCCCGATGTGACGCTTGGGCGATGGCACGACGCGCCAGTCGGGCCGCATACGCAGTCGATGTATCAGCTTGCTTTCCCGCCGCCATTGCTGGCTTCATTTTTGCCGTGGCTGATGCTCAATCGTGACGGTCTGAGCATCTTGCTCCACCCAGGCACCGGCGACGCCTACGCCGATCATATCGATCACGCCGTCTGGTTGGGCAGCGTGCTGCCGCTGCGGGCGGACGTTCTGCGAAAGTCGCGCAAGACGCCGTCACAGTCCTGAAAGATTTGCGCTGTCTTACGAAATGAAAGGAGCTGCTCGTGCGCGCCGACGAGTGATCGAGGAGCGACGCCTACGCTCTACCTTCGGTTTACCTTCCGAGGCGTCTGGCACGATGGAAGGCGCCACACTGGCTCGCTCGCGCTGCAACAACCATTCGCGGGTTTCCTGACGACGCTTCTGCGCCTCCCGATGCGCTGTGTACTCGGGGTCGCAGGGCAGAACGAGTTGGGACTTTTGACGCATCGATCCATCCCTTTGCCACACAACGACGACCTGCCGCCGTCGGTCCCACTTAGGTATGGATGGCGACGCGCCAAACGGGATGGGATCACCGGAACTTGAAGATCATGACACGTTTGTAATCGAGAGCGTCTGCCGGGCTCCGCGAGCCGGACCGCATTCGATCTCGAGATGACCGTCGTAGACCGGGCACCGCGCCGAGCGACCTAGCGCCCTCCCCCGGCCGAGCGCTAAGAGCCACCCATGGCCTGCCCGCCGCCCTCGC
>VAZL01000061.1 GCA_005883445.1 Alphaproteobacteria bacterium
GAGACTTCGGGCACTTGGCGCAGGCGGAACTGACCGCCGCCGAGCGGCTCGA
Source organism: Alphaproteobacteria bacterium (assembly GCA_005883445.1). GTDB lineage: Bacteria > Pseudomonadota > Alphaproteobacteria > Rhizobiales > Xanthobacteraceae > VAZQ01. The sequence goes on from VAZL01000061.1 coordinate 53, forward strand.
CATAGACGACGTCGCCGGGTGAGAGCACCTGCGACACCTTGGTCGGAGTCTTGCCGCGCGCCTTCGCCCATTTCATGCCTTCGAGCGCGATCGTGCCGGTCTCGCGCTCCTTCGAGAGCGCGCCGCCCGGTTCGCGGCTGGGCTGCAATCCGATACGGGCCGATGCATCATCGGCCTCCAACACCACCGCGAGCCGCCACGGCGCAACGTCGGAGAGCGCCTTGACCTCGGCGAGCTTGGCCCCCCAGTCGCCGGCCAAGTCGATTTTCTGGGCGGCGCCGCGGTAGCCGTGCTGCTCGTCGAAATTCACGAAGCCGTCGACCAGCACCTTGCGCGCCAGCACCTGCATCTTGGGATCGAGGGTGGTGCGCACCGAGAGGCCGCCCTCGTAGAGCTTCTTCTCGGTGTAATTGTCGTAGATGTAGCGACGGACCTCTTCGGCGAAATATTCCGCCGCGAAGATGTGGGCGCCGGTCGGCCGCGGGGTAATCTTGAGCGGCTCTTTCTTCGCCTTCTCGGCCTCTTGTACGGTGATGTAGTGGTCCTCGGCCATGCGGTCGAGCACGTAATTGCGCCGCTCGAGCGCACGCTCGCGCTGGCGGAAGGGATGGTAGTTGTTGGGCGCTTTGGGGAGCGCCGCGAGATAAGCCGCTTCCGCCACCGACAATTCGTGCACCGACTTGTCGAAATAGAGAAGCGAAGCGGCGGCGACGCCGTAGGCGCCCATGCCGAGATAGATTTCGTTGAGGTAGAGTTCGAGGATGCGCTCCTTGGAGAAGGCGCGCTCGATCTTCATCGCCAGCAGCGCTTCCTTGATTTTGCGCGCGAACGACAACTCGTTGGTGAGCAGGAAGTTCTTGGCGACCTGTTGGGTGATGCCCGAGGCGCCCTCCGGCCGGCTGCCGGGGTGGGTGACGTTGGCGATCACCGCGCGCACCACGCCGATCACGTCGACGCCGGGATGGGTGAAGAAGCGCTGGTCCTCGGCGGCGACGAAGGCCTGCAGGACGCGCTTGGGCATCGCGGCGACCGGCACGAACACCCGCTTTTCCTTGGCGTACTCGGCGAGCAGCCGGCCGTCGGCGGCGTAGCAGCGATTGGGAGAAGTGCCACAGCAAGCCGGCCGCCGCCGCGACGGCGGCAACGAATATGATCGTTCCCGCCGCGAACAACAGGCCGAAGAAGCGCAGCAACAATCTCATGCCCGAAGACCCCCTGCCCCGAACCGGGTGGCTGCGATATCTGCCGGTGGCCTCACCCGCGGCCGGCCAAGGTCCGCCGGATGTCCCCGCGCCACGCGGCAGCCGCCGCAGCGCTCGGTCCAGCGGTCTAAGTCGCTCTGTTTTATGTTGAAACTGAGGCTAAACGGTCACAGTCCAGTCAATTCTGGCCGCCCCCGGCCAACCGCGTGCTGAAGAATGCTTCTATCGCCCGGACGATCGATTCCGCGGTGCGATCCCGCCACTCGGTCGAAATCAGCGATTTCAAGTCCGCCCTATTCGAGACATAGCCGAGTTCGACCAGGACCGAGGGCACATCGGGCGCCTTGAGCACTACAAAGCGGGCCGACTTCAACGGATGCTGGTGCAGCCGGGTGGCATTCTTGAGCGTCCCGACGACCGTGTGGGCGAACTGCACCGAAAAGGTCTTGGTTTCGCGCCGGGCGAGATCGATGAGAATGCCGGCGACGTCCTTCTCCTCGGCCGAGAGATCGAGCCCGGCGATCACGTCGGCTTGGTTCTCGGCCTCGGCGAGGCGCTCGGCGCGGGCGTCCGAGGCCCGTTCCGAGAGCGTGTAAACGGTCGCCCCTTGCGCGTCGCCTTCCCTGCGCCGCAACGCATCGGCGTGAATCGAGATGAACAGCGCGGCCTGGCGCGCACGCGCGAACTGGACGCGATCGCCGAGTGCCACGAACGTGTCGTCGGTGCGCGTCATCAGCACGCGGTACTTGCCGGTCTTTTCGATCTTGTCGCGCAGCAGCGAGGAGAACTCGAGCACGATGGTCTTTTCCATCTCCCCGCTCGCCGCCCTGGTGCCGTTGTCGATGCCGCCATGGCCGGGATCGATCACCACCAGCGGCCGGGAATCGCCGTTCACCTTGGTCTCGGGCGGCGTTTGCGGCTTGCTCCCCTCCGGCGCACGGCTCTCGAGCGCAACGCCGCGCATGAACGCCTCGCGGTCGGTTGCGGTGAGGTGAAGCACGAGGCGCGCGGGCTGATCATTGGCGGCACCGAGCACGAAGGCCATGTCGACCTGCGCCGGGCGCGCGAGATCGATGACCATGCGCGAGCCACCCTGCATGACGAGGCCGAAGCGGTATGCTTTGATCAGGCCGCGGCCCACCTCCCCGGCCTTGGGCGGGAACCGGAACGTGACCTGCGGCATGTCCAATACCACCCGGTAGGGATTGGCGAGCGTGAAGGCGCGGATCTCAATCTTCTGGCTCAAGTCGACGATCAGGCGCGTTTGCGTGTCGTCGCCGCCGAGCCGCACGTCGCTCGCGACCGGAAAATCATTGGGTGCGCCCGCCGGCGCTCCGGATGGGCCGATGCGCTCGGTTGCGGACGCGCCGCCCAAGGCGAGGCCGCCCAATAGGAGCCCGCTCAGGACCATTGCGCCGAACAGAAAAGGCAGGATCGTTACGCGAACGGACATGGGCGGCCCCTGCGAGCCCGTCTTACTCCATTACGGGGGTGCGGTTAACCCAAACTTACCCCGCAGGCTTGCGGTGCCGGCTGCGGGCAAGCCGGTCCCTTGCCATCGGCCACCGCCCGCCCTAATAAAGGGGTGCTGACGATTTGCAGTTCCGGTTGTGCCGCGTTCGGACATCCGGCAGGCCCGCCGAAGCACCGCTCCCCGACACGCGACGGGAGGGGATCGCGCGGGCCGATTTGGTTCGCGGCGTCGCATGGATGCGGCGCGGACGGACCAGCGAAGCCGATGTTCTTGTGGACACCACCGGGGTTGCGTGCGGGACGTACCGCGCGCAACGGCGGGGCGGCTTATGCTTTCCGAGGCCGCTATCCCGAGTCGAAAGATCGCCAGCCAAGAGAACCAGCGGCCGCGCTCGCCGAGCGCTGCCGTCCCGTCACGGGCCAAAGGTCATGCTGCGACCGCGCATCGACACCTTAACCGATCGCTGCCGACGCAACCCCGCGTCGCCGAGCGACGCGGACTTGGCTGCTTGCCATGCGTCGATCTCGCGCGCGTCCGAGGCTCATGTTTTCAACCACAGTCAGGCCGGCTTCCGGTCGCGCCGTCTTGCGCCGCCTACGTGGCGGCCGAAGGCGGCCGCGCGCCAACCGGTCGTCAAGAGATTGGTCAATGCCCAACAAAATGCTCGTCGATGCGACCCATCCGGAGGAGACCCGGGTGGTTGTTCTGCGCGGCCATCGTGTCGAGGAATTCGATTTCGAGTCCGCCAGCCGTAAGCAACTTCGCGGCAACATCTATCTGGCCAAGGTGACGCGCGTCGAGCCGTCGCTGCAGGCCGCCTTCGTCGACTACGGCGGAAATCGCCACGGCTTTCTCGCCTTCAGCGAAATCCATCCCGATTATTACCAGATCCCAATCGCCGATCGGCAGGCGCTGATCGCCGAGGACGAGCGCGCTCAGCGCGCCGCCGAGGCGGAGGCCGACCGCCGCGCCGGCCGCCGGCAGGCTCGCTTCGAGCGCGCACGCGATGAAGTCAAGAGCGCGCCGCTCGACACCGAAGGCGAGGCCATGGCGGCGGCGTCCGAGCAGATGGCTCCGCTCGCCGAGACGCTCGAGGAAGCGGCGCCGGAGGAGGAAGCGGCGCCGGATGCGCCCTCCCCGGCCGCGATCGCGGCCGAGCCAATTCCGCTCGAGCCTGCCGAGGATGCACCCACCGCCGCGGCCGAGGGCGAGGCTGCGATCGAACTCGCCCAGCTCGAATCAACGAGCGCGTCCGAGCCCCTTCCAACCGTCGACGAACCGCAGGCGGCCGCGAGCGAGGCCGCCGAGACCGCCGACATCGCCGTCGCGTCGGAGCGCAGCGACAGCGAGGCCGGCGAGGCGGCGGCCGTGACGGCTGAAGCCGGCGCCAATATCACCGAAGTCAACAGCCATGGCGCCGAAGGCGAGGACGAGGTCGTGGAATCGGTCGGCGGCGCCGACGCGTTAGAGGAAGTGCCCGAGCGCACGCCGCGCGTGCGCCGCCAGTACAAGATTCAAGAAGTCATCAAGCGCCGGCAGGTGATGCTGGTGCAGGTGGTCAAGGAGGAGCGCGGCACGAAGGGCGCGGCGCTCACCACTTATCTTTCGCTTGCCGGCCGCTATTCGGTGCTGATGCCGAACACGGCGCGCGGCGGCGGCATCAGCCGCAAGATCACGAGCGCGGAGGATCGCCGGCGCTTGAAGGACATCGCCCAAGAGCTGGAAGTGCCGGAAGGCATGGGCGTGATCCTGCGCACCGCCGGCGCCGCGCGCACCAAGACCGAGGTCAAACGCGATTTCGAATACCTGCTGCGGCTGTGGGAAACCGTGCGCGATCTCACGCTCAAGTCGACGGCGCCGACGCTCGTCTACGAGGAAGGCTCGCTGGTCAAGCGCTCGATCCGCGACCTCTACAACAAGGACATCGACGAGATCGTGGTCGCCGGCGAGGACGCCTACAAGGAAGCGAAAGAGTTCATGCGCATGCTCATGCCGAGCCATGCCAAGAACGTGAAACTCTACCACGAAGGGCTGCCGATCTTCACGCGCCACGGCATCGAGAGTCAGCTCGACGCCATGTTCACGCCGGTAATGCAGCTGCGTTCGGGCGGTTACATCGTGCTCAACCAGGCCGAGGCCCTGGTCGCGATCGACGTCAATTCCGGCCGCGCCACGCGCGAGCACCACATCGAGGACACCGCGCTCAAGACCAACCTCGAAGCCGCCGAGGAAATCGCCCGGCAATTGCGCTTGCGCGATCTCGCCGGGCTGATCGTCATCGACTTCATCGACATGGACGAGAAGCGCAACAACCGCGCGGTCGAGCGCCGGTTGAAGGAATGCCTGCGGCATGATCGGGCGCGCATTCAGGTCGGACACATCTCGCATTTCGGGCTGCTCGAAATGTCGCGTCAGCGCATTCGCTCGAGCGTGCTCGAGAGCTCGACCGAGAAGTGCTCGCATTGCGGCGGCACGGGCCATGTGCGCTCGGTGTCGTCGGTGGCGCTGCAGCTCCTGCGTTCGCTCGAGGAAATGCTGCTCAAAGGGGCGACGCACAATCTCAATGTGCGCACGCGCTCCGACATCGCGCTCTATCTCCTCAATCACAAGCGCGCGCATCTGCGGGTGCTGGAGGAGCGCTTCCGCCTCGCCATCATGGTCAATGCCGACGCCACCCTCGGCGGGCAACTGTCCTTCGTGATCGAAAAGGGCGAGCAGGTGCACAGCCTGGAGCAGGCCAAGGCGCTGGCGCTGCAGCCGGCGACCGCCGTCCCCCCGATCGAGGAGGAGGAGGACGAAGAGGACTACGACGACGAGGAGACGCCCGAGTCCGAAGACGCCGCCGTGGGCGCGCAGGAGGAAGAGGCGCAGGACGCGGGCGCGGAGGCGCAGGACGTAGGCGAGTCCGGCCAGGGCCGCAAGCGGCGCCGGCGGCGGCGCGGCCGCCGCGGCGGCGAGGGCCGCGAGGCGTTCCCGCCGGAGCGCGACGAGTTCCCGCCCGGGGAGGTCGCGGACTTTGCCCCGGCGCCGGCCGAGCATGACCTCGCTCGATCGGGCCAAGCGCAGGAGGCCGGCGACGGGAGCGGCGCCGAAAGGCCGGAAGAGGCGCATGGCGACGGCGAGCGCCGGCGCCGGCGCCGCGGACGGCGGGGCGGACGGCGCAACCGTCGCGGTCGCGACGGCGAGAGCTTCGCGCCGGAAACTCCGCCGGAGCCCGAGTTCGCGAGTGCCGTCCACGATCTCGACCGGGCTCCGATTGCCGCGGCCGAACCGCCGGCGGCACCGATCGCCGGCCCCGAAGCGCGAGCCGAGCCGTTTTCCGAGCCGCGCGGCGATGTGCAGCCGCCGGCCGCGGCGGGGCCACAGGAGGCACCACCGGCGCAGATCGCCAACCCCGCCGTTCCCGAAACGACGGCCTCCGAACCGCCGCGCCGGCGCTCGACCGTGCGCGAGCCGGTGCCCCAGGCGTTGGGCGATGACGCAAGTTCGCCCCCGCCGTCCTTCACGCCGCCCGTGCCTTCGGTCGAGCCGGTCGCGTCGAGCCCGGCGGAGAGCGACGACAGCGATCGGCCCCGCCGTTCCGGCTGGTGGAGCAAGCGTGCGCTCGGCAAGAGCTGATCGCATCGTCATCTCAATTCGCGGTCGCCCCGTCGGCGCCGCGCGCGGCCGGCGTCTTGCGCGCGCGTGAGGGAGCTCGGCGATGAAAAGCGGCTGGGTCGACAGCGAGGCGCAAGCGGCGATCAACCGCTATGCCCGTGACGGCATCAGCCGCGATCTGGCGCTGCGCGTCTACACCACGCGCCTGCTCGGCCGCGACCCCAAGCTCGTGTTGCACGGCGGCGGCAACACCTCGCTGAAGACCACGATGCCGGACCTTCTCGGCGAGGAGGTCGCGGTGCTGTGCGTCAAAGGCTCGGGCTCGGACATGGCGGCGATTGAGCCGGCGGGGCTTCCCGCCGTGCGGCTCGATCGTTTGCGCAAGCTGCGCGCGCGTGCGGACTTGAGCGACGAGGACCTCCTGCGCATCCAGCGCGCGAGCCTGCTCGAGCCCACGGCCCCGAATCCGTCGGTCGAGATCCTGCTGCATGCGTTCCTGCCACACAAATTCATCGACCACACCCACGCCAACGCGATCCTGAGCATCGTCGACCAGCCCGATGGCGAAGCGATCTGCGTCGGACTCTATGATGGGCGAGTGAGCCTCGTGCCCTACGTGATGCCGGGATTCGGCCTCGCGAAGACGGCGGCGGACATCTACGAAGCCAAGCCCGAGGTCGAGGGCCTGATCCTGCATAAGCATGGCATCTTCACCTTCGGCGCCAGCGCGCGCGAATCCTACGAGCGCATGATCGCGCTGGTCACGTTGGCCGAGGAGCGGCTGCAGAGGAACCGCAAGGCGGTGTTCGTGACCGCGCAGCTGCCGCAGGCGATCGCCTCGGTGGATGCCGTGGCGCCGATCCTGCGCGGGGCTTGCAGCCGCAAGGACGAGAAGATCGAAGGCGCGTGGCGGCGGATGATCCTCGAGTTCCGCACCAGTCCCGCGATCCTCAACTTCGTCAACGGCGCCGAGCTCGCGCGCTACGGCCAGGCCGGCGTGGTAACGCCCGACCACACCATCCGGGCCAAGAACTGGCCGCTCGTCACCATCGCGCCCGCGCGCGACCGCATGGATGATTTCAAGCGCGCCGCGCAGGCGGCGGTGACCGACTTCTGCGAGCGCTACCAGGCCTATTTCGCGCGGGAGAATACGCGCGCCGGCGGGATCAAGCGCCCGCTCGACCCGCTGCCGCGCGTCGCGCTCGTGCCCGGCCTCGGCCTGTTCGGCCTCGGACGTTCGAAGGAGGACGCCAAGATCGCCGCCGATCTCGCGCAATGCGCGGCCGAGGTCATCACCGATGCCGAGGCGATCGGCCGCTTCGAGTCGATCTCGGAAGCGGAGATGTTCGACATGGAATATTGGCCGCTGGAGCAGGCCAAGCTCGGCAGCGCGGCGCAGAAGCCGCTCGCCGGTGAGGTCGCCGTCATCACCGGCGGCGGCGGCACGATCGGGCGGGCGACCGCCAAGGCATTCGCAGCGGCGGGCGCCGAGGTGGCGCTGCTTGACTGCGACGAGCGCGCCGCGGCGGACGCGGCGAAGGCCATCGGCGCAGCCGCCCTGGCGGTGAAATGCGACGTCACCGATGGCGCCTGCGTGCGCGACGCCTTCGCTCGCGTGGTCGCGGCGTTCGGCGGCGTGGACATCGTGGTGTCGAACGCCGGCGCCGCCTGGCAGGGAAGGATCGGCGAGGTCGACGAAGAGGTGCTGCGGCAAAGCTTCGAATTGAACTTCTACGGCCACCAGCGCGTGGCGCAGGCGGCGGTGAAGATCATGCTGGCGCAGGGCACCGGCGGTTGCCTGTTGTTCAACGTCTCGAAGCAGGCGGTCAATCCGGGACCGAATTTCGGCCCGTATGGACTGCCCAAGGCGGCGACGCTGTTTTTGGTGCGGCAATACGCGGTCGACTACGGCGCAGACGGCATCCGCGCCAACGCCGTCAATGCCGACCGCATTCGCTCGGGACTGCTCAACGACGCGTTCATCGCCGAGCGGTCCAAGGCGCGCGGCGTGAGCGAGAAGGATTATCTCAGCGGCAACCTGCTGGGCCGCGAAGTGACCGCCGACGACGTGGCGCAGGCATTCCTGCATCAGGCGCTGGAATTGAAAACCACGGGCGACGTCACCACCGTTGACGGCGGCAACATCGCTGCCGCGCTGCGGTGACCAGCAGATCGGAAGATGCCTTAATGAAAGAGCCCCGGCAGGTGCCAGGGCCCGAAAAGATAGAGACGGAAAGCGCCTAGATGAGCGAGTTCTTCGGCGTTGCCGCTTGAACTCGGGAGCCGCTCACCACCGCCAACGGCGCCCACGGCGCCAGCGACGCCCGCGCCAACCCCAGCGGCGCCACCACGCATCGGCGGGGGTCGCCGTCGTGGTCAATACGGCACTCGATACTCCGACCACGCTGAGCGCATAAGTTCCAATGTGACCTACCGACCAGACGACGACCAGCGCCACGACCGCGAGGCCGCGAATCACGCTATGGGCGGCAGAACTCAAGAGAGCGCGAATTGACTTCGTCATGCTGTCACCATCTCTTGCCCGGCTCGGCAAAATTAAGCTCCCGGCCAGCGGGGGTCAAGCGCCGTTTCAAGATCAACGCTGCTTCGCCCACGACCTCGAACGCATCCGCTTCGCTTATGTCGGGAGGCTTACACGCGGCTTATGTCGGGAGGCTTACACGCGTCGCGGGCTTACCCTAGGCTTACATGCTTCTGCGGCTTTGCAGGGACGAGCATTGCGAAGGCGGCGCGCGCCGAAAGTGCACGCGCCACGATCGCGTCGTCGCGCTCGAAGCTTCGGCAATCGCAGCCGAGCGTGCGGGCTTGTTGCCGCAGCCGGAAATGAGCATTCTTGCCCTCGGTTGGATCCGAGAATGTCAGCTTAGAACGCGTCCATCAGCAGAACACGAATGTCGAACAAGCACACCTATGTCCTTGGGATAAATGCGTACGACCACGATGTCAGCGCATGTCTACTTCGCGACGGCGAGATCGCGGTCGCCATCAACAAGGAGCGCATAACACGCAAGAAGCACGACACCGGCTTTTACCAGAAGGTGGTCGACTACTGTCTCGCAGCGGAAGGCATCTCGTTGGACGACGTCGATCTGGTGGTGCGCAACTGTTACGTTCTGCCGGTGGAGGACTTGGAACCACGCCTGGTGTCGCAATACGTGCCTGAAGTCATGGACGAGGAGGAGCGCAAACAAGCAAAGAACAATCCTCTCTATCTTTCGAACTCGAACAAAGTTGTGACGGTGTCGCATCATCTGGCGCACGCTTACAGCGCTTTCGCCACCTGCCCCTTCGACGAGGGGGTCGTGATGGTGGTGGACGGAGTGGGCAACTACAGTTCGGACATCGCCGAGCCGGGCCAACTCACCGAGAACGTCAATCCGCTCGCGCGCGAGTCGGAGAGCTATTACAGGTTCGACGGCTCGCGAATTGAAACGCTGAAAAAGGTCTGGCTCAAACCGGTTCGCGGATTTCTCAGCGATGAGTTCTACTTCATGCCGGGCCTCGGAGCGCTCTACAGCCGGGTCTCGATCTACATTTTCGCGCACTGGAACAAGTGCGGGGAGGTGATGGGTCTGGCCCCTTACGGCCGCCCCGATGCGATAAAGTCGTTGCTCGAGATCAAGAGCGACGAGGTAGACGTTCCCGAGTGGGGCGTGGAGTTCGACAAACCATTCTGGCCGGAGCAGGAGCGCGACTGGGAGGCCAGTCCATCGATGCAGCATTGGAAAGACGTTGCCTGGCGGGTTCAAGATGACGCGGAGACTTTGCTCCTCAAGCGCGCGACCTGGCTGCGTGAAACAACCGGTGCCAAGAACCTGTGCATGGCCGGCGGCGTTGCTCTCAACTGCGTGGCCAACGGACGAATCGTGCGGGAGGCCGGCTTCGACAAGGTTTGGATTCAGCCCGCCGCGGGCGATGATGGCATCGCGATTGGTTGCGCTTACTACGGCTATCTGGCGCTTCTGAAAAAACCGCGCTCATCGGTCATGACGCATGCCTTTCTCGGCGCTCCCTATAGCGATGAAGATGCGCGCGCCGCCGCCAACACATGGCTCGTTCGTCTGCAAACCGTAAACACGCCCAGCAAGAACATATGCCGTGATACGGCGAGACTGCTGTCCGAAGGCCACGTGTTCGCTTGGTTTCAGGGCCGCTCCGAATTCGGGCCGCGCGCGCTCGGCAATCGCAGCATCCTGGCGGACCCGCGCAAGGCCGAAATGAAAGACAAACTCAACAAGCGGGTGAAGCACCGGCAAGCCTTTCGCCCGTTCGCGCCGGTGGTGCTGGCCGAACGGGCAAACGAGATTTTCGAAGGCGACGAAGAATCCCCGTTCATGCTGCTGGTCAAACGTGTTCGGCCGCAATGGCGGGACAGGATCCCGGCCATCGTTCACGTCGACGGTACGGCGCGCGTGCAGACCGTCCGCCAGGACCAGAACGAACGTCTTTATGGATTGCTCAAGGAATTCGATGCGATCACGGGCGTTCCCGTCCTGCTCAACACGTCACTCAACGTGAAGGGCGAACCCATCGTGGAAACGCCCGCCGATGCGCTCGCATGTTTCCTCGGCACGGGGATCGACTATCTCGCCTTGCACGACATGTTGATCGCAAAGAACCGCTTTCACAGAATCGTCTCGCCGTTGAGGAACGCGTATTCGGAGATGTCTTCGGTCGTGCAGCGAGGCTTGACGGTCGAGGTACGGGATTGACGGCCATACGCGCGCGGCGACACCATGACGGCGGCTAAGCGCATCGCTGTGGATCGTTGCTGGGGTCTGATCATCGACGTCCAGGAATTCTTCCTATCGCAGATTGACAAGCGTCTGCAGTCCAAGCTCGAGACGAATATCAAGAGCTTCGCTCGTCTGCTCGGCTATTTCAGGATTCCTATGGTCGCAACCCTCGAGCGGCCCGTCGATCAAAAGGGAGCCTTGCCCAGCGAGATCGCCAAGCACGTGAGCGGGAATGCGAAAATTTTCGAAAAAGATTTCTTCGATTTGACCAAGGAGAAGAAGATTGCGGACTACATTGCGCGCCTGAAAAAGAAGCAAGTCATCGTGGCCGGTTGCGAAACCGATGTCTGCGTCCTGCAGTCCTGCCTCGGCCTTCTCGGTCTTGGCTACGACGTCTACGTGGTGGAGGAGCTCGTATTTTCCTCATCGCCGAACGTCGACGCGGCGATCGCCAGAATGAAGGCCGCAGGCGCCGCGTTCCTGACGTACAAGAGCCTCTACTACGAGCTGATCGAGGCGGTGGACGGCGCACGCCATGGCGAAAAGGTCCTTGCGACCTTCGGACCTTTCCCCGCCGACCTTCCCGATGCCGCGGTGCAATGATTTCGAGGCCGCAACGCCGTTGCCGGCCGGGCTGGCGTCAATCCTGCGCCAGCGGCCGCGCGCTCGCCCAGGCCAAGATCGCGTACATGATCGCGAGCGGAAGCAGCAGACCCCACGCCCCGATCGCCACGTAAGCCAAGGCGCCGGCCGCCGTCCCGACCAGGAAGCCGAGCATGATCGCAAACAGCGCGGCAAAGCGCGCGCGCGCCGCATCGTAGGCCGCCGCAACCGCGGCATCGGCGGGCGCACGGCGTCGCGCCTGCCAGGCGAGCAGCAACTCGGTCGCGTCGATGCCGATTTGCGTGGTGTTCGTGGTCATCACGTTGGTCGAGGCCACGTCCTTCATCAACAGGCGCACCGTTGCGCTCTGTGTGCCCATGGCGAACAGGCCGAGCAGGCTCGCCGCCGTCACGCTTGCGGCGTTGGGATTGGCGAGCGGCCTGCCGATCAATGCTGTCAGCAGAAAGCCGGTCAACACCGCGCATTCCAATCCCAGCACCCACGCCAGCCCGGCGCGCCCGCGGCGCTCGAGCATGACGGCAAAAATGGTGGTGGTCACGGCGGCGAGCAGGAATACCGGAATCGCGAGCAGCTTCGTGAGCGCGCCCTGCTCGTTCGTGACGATGGCCGCGGCCGCGAGCACGAAGCTACCGGTGACCTGCGCCACGAACAGCCCGAACAGCGCCAGAACGGTGAAGCTGTCGATAAAGCCGGCGGTGAAGCTTAAGAGCGGCGGAACGACCGCTGGCGGCCGCGGCCGGCGTAAAACGAGAAGCTCGCTCATGATCCCCCCTCGTGCACGCCGTCACGATTTGAGCCAGGATCGAAGTCGATGCCCGTCGTCGCCGCCACGTGCGTCTGCGCCAGCATGCGCTGGGCGAATTCGAGACTGTCGTTGCTGAAGCGCGACACGTCGGCATAGAGGTAGAACGCGCCGTCGACCGGGAGAATTTTATCGAAGCCGGCTTTCGGCAAGCCCTCGAGCAGAATGCGGCGATTCTCCTCGTAGCCGTGCTTCACCGCCTCCATCTCCGAGCGCCCCTCGAACGCCGCCTCGGCGGCGATCTGGGAAAGCGTCGGGACCGAGACGGCGAGATTGCCCTGCAAGCGATCGAGCGGACGCACGAGCGGTTCGGGCGCCACCACCCAGCCGATGCGCCAGCCGGTCATGCAGAAATACTTCGAGAACGAGTTGATGATCACGGCGCTGTCGGACATCCCGGCGGCGGTTTCCGCCGCGAAGGCATAGTCGAGACCGTGGTAGATTTCGTCGGAAATGAATCTGATCCCCTCGCCTTCCGCGGCGGCGATGAGATCGGCCAGCGCCTGTGCCGTCATCATGGTGCCGGTCGGATTGGCGGGGCTGGCGACGAGCACGCCCTTGAGCGGCGCCTTGCGATGCGCCGCCAACAGCATCTCGGGCGTGATCGCCCAGCGCGTCGCCTGCGTGGTTTCAATCGCCACCGGTTCGCAGCCGAGCGCGCGCAGGATATGCCGATAGGGCGGATAGCCCGGCAGCGCCACCGCGACCCGATCGCCGGGCTCGAACAGCGCGAGGAACACCAAAATGAATCCGCCCGACGATCCAGTGGTGACGACGACGCGCGCCGGATCGACCGCCAGGCCATAGGTCTCATGATAGTGCCGCGCAATGCGCGCGCGCAGCGTCGGCATGCCGAGCGTCTCGGTATAGCGCAGCCGCCCGGATGCGAGTGCCGCGCGCGCGGCCGCGATCGCGGTCGCGGGCGCCGCCGCCGCCGGCTGGCCGACCTCCATGTGAATGACGCGACCGCCCGCGGCCTCGATGCGCGCCGCCGCGGCCATCACGTCCATCACCATGAAGGCGGGAACATCGCTGCGCGCCGAGGGCGCGATCAACCGTCGTGCCGCATCCAGCATCGTCGCTAGGCCCTTGACGCCACGTGCAGACCCCGCCCCGCTGTCGCCGCATTTGCGCGCACAATTTGCATCGAAAAGGTCCCGCATTCAGACCTGATCGCGATCGCGTTGACCGTCCCACGGCGCACCACTAGGTTGCGCGGGAAAATGGTGCGAAGCCAAGCGGACATGACCGGAACCGAGAGACCTATCAGGCCGCGGCGAGCGACGCCAGCGGCGCGTCTCATTGCCGTTGCGACCGCGACCGCGCTCGTCTGCGCCGGCGCCCCGGCCCACGCGCAGAAAGGACCGCCCGTCGTCCGCGACGCCGAGATCGAGCAATTGCTGCGCGAGTATACCCAGCCGATCCTGCGCGCGGCCGGTCTCGCGCAGCAGAATATTCAGGTCGTCATCATCAACGACCGTTCGTTCAACGCCTTCGTCGCCGATGGCCGGCGCATTTTCGTCAACGCCGGCACGCTGATGGACGCCGAGACGCCGAATCAGGTCATCGGCGTGCTCGCGCACGAGACCGGCCACATTGCCGGCGGACACCTCGCGCGCATGCGCGAGATGTTGGCCGCGGCGACGACGCAATCTATCATTGCGATGCTCCTCGGCGTCGGCGCGATGGTTGCCGCCGGCCGCAGCGGCAGCCAGGATTTGGGCCAAGCCGGCTCCGCCGCCATCGCCGGCCCGGCCGCGGCGATCCAAAATTCGATGATCGGTTATCTGCGCGCCCAGGAGGAACAGGCCGATCGCGCCGGCGTCAAGTTCCTCACCGCAACCGGTCAGTCGGCGAAAGGCATGTACGACACGTTCAAACGCCTCGCCGACCAGGTTCTCTATCAAGTGCGCTATATGAGCCCCTATCTGCAGACGCACCCGCTGCCGAGCGAGCGCGTGGCGGCGCTGGAGGGACTGGCGAAGAGCAGCCCCTACTGGGACCACAAGGACCCACCGGCGTTGCAGGCGCGGCACGACCTGATGCGTGCCAAGCTTTATGGGTTCCTCGAGCGGCCTGAAGGGGTCGCACGCCGCTATCCGCTGAGCGACACGTCGCTTGCGGCGCGCTACGCGCGCGCCATCTCGGCTTATCGCTTCTTCGACCCGCGCGGCGCGCTGGCGCAGATCGACGCGCTCATCCAGGCGCAGCCGCAAAATCCCTACTTCTACGAGCTCAAGGGACAGGCGTTGTTGGAAGCCGGCAAGCCGGCCGAGGCGGTGGCGCCGCTGCGGCACGCGGCCCAGCTCGCACCCAACCCGGCACTCATCCAGGTGATGCTGGGGCAGGCGCTCGTCGCCACGCACGATCGTGCTCACCTCGACGAGGCGGTGTCTATCCTGCAGGCGGCGGTGGTGCGTGAGCCGGAATCACCCGAAGGCTCCGCGCAGGCGGCGTTCGTCCGCGGCGACCTCAAGACCGCGCGCGAGATTGCCGCCCGCGCCAAGACCCGCTTTCCCGTCGGCTCGCCGGGCTGGGTCAAGGCCGACGACCTCGCCAGCCTCAAGCCCCCGCAAAGCGCCTTGCGCTCCCGATGACAGAAGGACGAACGATGATGAGATTTGATGTGCGCCCATGTGTTGCCGCGCTGTTTGCGGTCCTGCTGGCCCTGTCTGCCGTTCCCGCGCAAGCGCAATCCTTCAGCGACGCGCAGCGCAGCGAGATCGAGCGCATCGTCAAGGACTATCTGCTAAGCCATCCCGAGCTGTTGCAAGACGTGATGAACGAGCTCGACAAGCGGCAGCAGATTGCCGAGGCGGAAAAGCACCGCGCCAGCATCAAGGAGCACAGCGCCACGCTTTTCACCTCGCCACGCCAGGTGACGCTGGGCGATCCCAAGGGCGACGTCACCGTGGTCGAGTTCTTCGATTACAATTGCAGCTACTGCAAACGGGCGATGAGCGACATGCTCGATCTCATGAAGGACGACCGCAAGCTCAAATTCGTGCTCAAGGAGTTTCCGGTGCTGGGCGAGGGTTCGATCCAGGCAGCGCAGGTTGCGGCGGCCGTGCGCATGCAGGACCAGACCGGCGGCAAGAAATATCTCGAATTCCATCAGAAGCTGCTCAGCGGGCGCGGCCAGGCGGACCTGGCGCGCGCACTCGCGGCCGCCAAGGAGGTCGGCCTCGACGTCGCGCGGATCGAGAAGGACATGGCGAGCGACGAGGTCAAAGCCACGATCGAGGAAAACTTCAAGCTCGCCGAGGCGCTCGGCCTCAACGGCACGCCCAGCTACGTCGTGGGCAACGATGTCCTCGTCGGCGCGGTCGGCTTGAACACGCTCAAGGAAAAGGTCAACAGCACGCGCTGCGGCAAGCCGACCTGCTGAGCCGATCCCCGCTTCGACGATCGGCCGCCACGCCGCCGCACGTCGTGTGAACGCGAGTTGCGCGCGCTGGCGCGCGCGAGGCGGGCGAGCCCGGCGGCCGATAGGGTGGCGCTCTCGCGCTTCGGCTTCCCCTTTGCGCGCGAGGTCCCTATAAAGCGGGACGCTCCCTCGGTCACGGCGGCAAGACCGTCCATGGCGAAAACCGTCTACGTCCTCAACGGCCCCAACCTCAATCTCCTCGGCACGCGCGAGCCGAAGACCTATGGCCGCGCGACGCTCAAGGACGTGGAGAAGCTCTGCCGCGAGACCGCGGGGCGCCACAAGCTCGCGGTCGAGTTCCGCCAGTCGAACCACGAGGGCGAGATCGTCGATTTGATCCACGCAGCCGCCGCCAACAAGGCCGCCGGCATCATCATCAATGCGGGCGCTTATACCCACACCTCGGTCGCGATCCGCGACGCGGTTGCGGCGGTCGCGGTGCCGGTGGTCGAGGTGCACATCAGCAACATCTTCGCGCGCGAAAATTTTCGTCACCATTCCCACATCGCCCCGGTGGCCAAGGCGAGCCTGTGCGGGTTCGGCGTCGGCGGCTACGCGCTCGCGATCGACGGGTTGGCCGCGCTGATCGGCGCGCAGCGCAAGAGCTCAAAGCCATGACCGGCGACCGCAAGAGCAAGGACAAAGGTAAGTCCGCGATCGATGCCGACCTCGTGCGCGAGCTGGCGCGCCTGCTCGAGGAGACCGGGCTGAGCGAGATCGAGTTCGAGCGCGAGGGTCAGCGCGTGCGGGTCGCACGCCAGCTGCAGGCGGCCGCGTCCGCGCCGTCTCGGCCGCCGGCCGCCGCAATCGACGCGCCTCTGCCCGCCAGCGAGCCAGCGCCGCTCGATCCCGCCAAGCATCCGGGCGTGGTCACGTCACCCATGGTCGGCACCGCTTATGTCGGACCCGAACCCGGCTCGAAACCCTTCGTCGAAGTCGGCAGCCGCGTGCAGGCCGGCGACCCGCTCCTCATCGTCGAGGCGATGAAGACCATGAACCAGATTCCCTCGCCGCGCACGGGGACCGTGATCCAGATCCTGATCGAGGACGGCCAGCCGGTCGAGTTCGGCGAACCGCTGATGATCATCGAATGAGGTGTCGCTCCCGGCCGCGCCGCACCGCATCCACTGCTTCAAGATGCCGAAATGTTCGACAAGATCCTGATCGCAAACCGCGGTGAAATCGCGTTGCGCGTGCTGCGCGCGTGCAAGGAGCTGGGCATAGCCTCGGTCGCCGTGCATTCGACCGCGGACGAGGACGCCATGCATGTGCGGCTCGCCGACGAGAGCGTCTGCATCGGCCCGCCCGCCGCCCGCGACAGCTACCTCAACGTTCCGGCGCTGCTGGCCGCCTGCGAGATCACCGGCGCGGACGCGGTACATCCGGGCTACGGCTTTCTGTCGGAGAACGCGCGCTTCGCCGAAATCCTGGCCGAGCACGACATTCACTTCATCGGTCCGAAGCCCGCCCATATCCGCCTGATGGGCGACAAGATCGAGGCCAGACGCACGGCCGAGCGCCTCGGCATGCCGGTGGTGCCGGGATCGGATGGCGGCTTGTCCTCCGAGCGGGAGGCGATATCGCTCGCGCACGCACTCGGCTTTCCGGTGCTCGTCAAGGCGGCGGCTGGCGGCGGCGGGCGCGGCATGAAGGTGGCGCACGAGCCGGACGAGCTCATCGCGACGCTGGCGACCGCGCGGGCGGAGGCCAAGGCCGCGTTCGGCGACGACGCGCTTTATCTCGAGAAATATCTCGCGCACCCGCGCCACGTCGAAATCCAGGTCCTGGGCGACGGCCACGGCCGCGCCATCCATCTGGGCGAGCGCGACTGCTCGCTGCAGCGCCGCTATCAGAAAATCTGGGAAGAGGGCCGCTGCCCCGCGCTCAACGACGCCGCGCGCAACGCCATCGGCGAAACCGTCGCCAAGGCGATGCGCGAACTCGAGTATCTCGGCGTCGGTACGGTCGAGTTCCTCTACGAGGACGGCAAGTTCTATTTCATCGAGATGAACACGCGCATTCAGGTCGAGCATCCCGTGACCGAGATGATCACCGACATCGATCTCGTCCTTGAACAGATCCGCGTCGCCGCCGGGGGCGATTTCGAATTCTCCCAGCGCGACGTGAAGTTCCACGGCCATGCCATCGAGTGCCGCATCAACGCGGAAAATCCGGTCTCTTTCCGTCCTTCGCCAGGCAAGATCGTGCACTATCACCCGCCCGGCGGATTGGGCGTGCGGGTCGATTCCGCCGTCTATCACGGCTACTCGATCCCGCCCTATTACGATTCGCTCGTCGGCAAGCTCATCGTGCACGGCAAGACCCGCGGCGAATGCCTGATGCGGCTCAAGCGCGCGCTCGATGAGTTCGTGATCGATGGCATCGAGACGACCTTGCCGTTGTTCCGCGCGCTGGTGCGTGAAAAGGACGTCATCGACGGCGATTATCACATTCGCTGGCTCGAGGAATTTTTGGCCCGCGGCGGGATGGAGGGATAACGGGCGAGCATCACGGCAGGGACGGCAGCGCGACCGTGTCCTCGACGGTCACCTTGTCGAAATCGCTGATCAGGATTTCGACGCCGAGAGTCCATCGGCCCGCGACCGGAATGCGCAGATCGTCGATCCGCCAGTTCGTCTCGCCCGCCCGTCTTGCGATCCGGCGCATGGGCTCGATCCCGGCGGCGGGATTGGCCAGCACCAGCGTGACCTCCTTGGCCGCGAGCGGCCGAAACGCGCCGTCGAGCAGCAGCAGGCTCGCGCCCGCCGCTTCGCCGTTGCGTTCGATCTCGATCTCGGCCATCGCCTTCTCGCCGTGGAGATGCAACGAGATCGGCGCGGCGACGGCGAGCGCGCGCGGCGGCGGCGTGAAACGCCACAGCGCCACCAGGCTCAGGATCAGCAGCGCGATGATGAGCTCGAACGCGATCGCGGTCGCGAGCGGCCGTGCCGCGGCGGCAGCGCCGGTTTCGAACTTGGGCACCAGCCGATAGCGGTTGGCCGCGGCCAGCACCAGCAAGACGGCGACGCAGGCGAGCTTGCACGCGAGCAGCTGACCATAACTCGTGGTCCATAGCGCCGCGATGCGGTCGAGTTGAACGAAGGCGAGCCAGAGGCCGCTCGCCACCAGCAGCACGATCACGAGCGGGATCGCGCGCGAAAAGCGCTCGAGTTGTGCGCCGACGGAATGCGCGCCGACGGAATGCGGGCCGCGCGTGCGGGCGCTGCCCACGGCGAGACAGAGCGGCAACAGCGAGCCGATCCAGAACGCGACGCAAACCGCGTGCAGGAACACCGCCGGACGGTTGAGGAGCTGTGGCGCGGCGGTGCTGGCATGTCCACTGAGCGAGAGCGCGAGCCCCGCGCCGATCACGCCGACGAGCGACGAAGCACGCGCCGTGCTTGCGGATTTTGCCACGCAGCCGAAAACGGCCACAAGGAGCGCGAGGGCGGCGGCGACCGCGGTCGCACCATACGAGGTTGCAAGGCCTGCTTCCCAGGCGAGTTTGTGCTGCAAGCCCGAGAGTGGGAGGTCGAGCGCATCGAGGCCTTGCAGCCCGACCGACAGCGCCACGGCGACAAGTCCGGCGGCGAGGACGAAGACGATCCATGCGCGGCGCGCGGCGCCGTCAGCGATCCAGGCCGCAAAGAATGCGCCGCCGGCGCCGACGAAGAGCGCGACATACATGACCACCCTCACCGCCCACAGCGCCGCGCGAACGCTGCGGTCGGCGAGGTTTTCGGGCTGCGCCGCCGGACTGCGCGCGCCGATCGAGAACATGAGCGAGCCGCCGACCGGATGCCCGTCGGCCGAGATCACGCGCCAGCTCAGCACATGCGTGCCCCGGCGCAAGGCCGGCGGCGCGCTGATCGTGACCGTCGTGTCTTGAGCCGTGACCGCGATGGGCGCGAGTGGCGCGCCGTCGGGTCCGATGAGACGCACGACCAGCGGCGAGACCGGTTCGTTGAAGGTCAAGGTCAACGTCGCCGGCGGCAGCGGCATCACCGCCCCGTCCGCCGGCGCCGCCTTGACTAGCGAGGCGTGAGCGCACGCCTCGCTAGCGGGCGCAAGCGCGATCAGCAGCGCGATCAAGGGCGCGCCAAAGCTGCCGCACGCGTTCATCGGCCGCGATCACGGCTTGGGCAAGAGCTTCAGCGCCGGCGCCGGTTCGGGATAATCCCCCGATGATTTTCCGGCGGCTGGAATTTCGATCCAGCGATGAACGCCGCGCTCGCATTCCTGCACCACCGGGAAATAGAGCATCTTGCCCGCTTCGAGATCGCCGGCCAGGAAGCCCGCGAACACGAACTCGTCGTAATAGGCGTCGGGCAAGTTGCCGCCGGTGAAGCTCACCTCGGTCACGCCCTCGGAGAGTTTGGCGCCGTGAAAATAGCTGTAGGTCTTGGGGTACTTGCCGGTGACGGTCTCGATTTTCCAGCCGGGCTTCGGCATCGGCTTGACCGCGATCATCCCTTCGGGAACGCGCACGCGCACCGCGATGGTGGCGGCGCCGTCGCAGCCGTGCGGGACGCGCAGCACGGCCTTATAGGGTGCGCCGACCGGCGCTTCCCTGGTTTCCAACGTGACGTGCGCGGACGCGGCGCCAACGAAAGCGGCGACGCCGGCGGCGCCGAGAACAAGCTCGCGAAACATGTTGCATCTCCAAGCTCAAGGCATGAACGACGGGCGAAACGCTCGCCCGCGACGGCGCAACGTTCATGCCGGCGTTGGAGGCGCCCGCGACGGTCCCGCGCGCACCGCGCCGTGCGCGATGACGACCGTGAAGCTCGACCAGGCGAGCGGCCGCGACGCGAACCGCGGTGGCGCGGCGCCCGGCGCATCGGGCGGAGCGATCGCGGGAGCCATCGAGATGCAATGGGCGCAGCATAGATGCTCGATCTTGGCGCTTTGCGGCGCCGTGCCGTCGTTTGCACCGGCGCCGCCCAGAAGGCCTGCAGCACGATGAGCCACGCCGCGATCAGGACGATGGGGCGGCGGCACGCAGGCGCGGCGAATGCGGTTGGCACGTGAACCTCTCCCGTGGCACGTTAGCACACCTTATCTTCAGGAAGCATCCGCGCCGCCGGACGTGAAAGCATGGCCAACCGCGAGACCACGTTCATCGAGATCACGCCGGAGGTCCTGCTCAAGGCCTATGCCTGCGGCATCTTCCCCATGGCGGAGAGCGCCGAGGATCCGGCGCTCTATTGGCTCGAGCCCGAGAAGCGCGGCGTTATCCCGCTCGATCGCTTTCACCTGCCGTCCCGCCTCGCCCGCACCGTGCGCTCGGACTGCTTCACCGTCACCGTCAACCGCGACTTCGACGCGGTGCTTGAGGGCTGCGCCGAGCCCCGCCCCGGCCGCCCGCGCACGTGGATCAACGCGCGCATCCGCGTGCTCTATCGCAAGCTGCACGACCGGCGTCATTGCCACAGCCTCGAAGTCTACGACGGCGAAACCCTCGTCGGCGGTCTTTACGGCGTCACGCTCGGTCGCGCGTTCTTCGGCGAGAGCATGTTCCACCGCGCGCGCGACGCTTCCAAGGTCGCGCTCGTGCACCTCATCGCGCGTCTCAAGGCCGGCGGATTCAAGCTCCTCGATACGCAGTTCGTGACCGATCACCTGCGCACCTTCGGCGCGATCGAGGTGCCGCGGCGGCAATATCACAAACTGCTGGAAGCGGCGCTCACGGGCGAGGGCGACTTCGCCGCGCTCGGCACCAAGGGTCCGGTCTCGGGCGCGCAGGTGCTCGCCCTATTGACGG
The DNA here is from genome assembly GCA_005883445.1 of Alphaproteobacteria bacterium. Lineage (GTDB taxonomy): Bacteria > Pseudomonadota > Alphaproteobacteria > Rhizobiales > Xanthobacteraceae > VAZQ01. The sequence continues at coordinate 21,700 of VAZL01000061.1, forward strand.
CGGATCGATCCTCGCGCGTGTGAATGAAATCAGCGCCGCGGGGCGGCGGGCTCGGTCGCAAGCTGCGGCGCCGCCTGCTGGCTGCTTCGCCGCGGCGGCGGTGCGGCGGGCTTCGCCGGCGGTGCCGCCGCTGCGGGCGGCGGCTCGGGCGGCGCGGTCGCGGCGACCAGCGGATTTTTGCAGTCCGTGAGCCAGACGTCGTAGATCGGATGCTCGACCGCGTGCAGGCCCGGGCTCGCTGCGAACATCCAGCCGGTAAAGATGCGCTTGACGTCGCCCTGCAGCGTCACCTCGTCGACCTCGATGAAGGCGTCGGTGTTGGGGGTCTCGGTCGGCGGGCGCGTGTAGCAGATCCGCGGCGTCACCTGCAGCGCGCCGAACTGGACGGTCTCGCCGATGGCGGCATCGAAGGCGATGATGCGGCCGGTGATCTTGTCGAGGCCGGAGAACATGGCGGACTTGTTGGCGATCTTCTGCGACGGCGGCTCGGCGATGACTTCGTCGCCCGGTTGCGGCGAGGTGTCGGCGGGCTGCGGCGCGCCGCGCGGCTGGCGCTGGCCGGGAAGCGGATCGACCGCCGCGGCGGATTTGGCTGATCCGGATAAGGCTGCTCGGGGTAGCGTTGGTCCGGATAGCGTTGGTCGGGATAGCGCTGGTCGGGATATTGCGGATAGGCCTGCTGCGGACGGCCGCTCGGCACGCTCGACGGCGGCCGTGGCGGCGCCCCAAACAGGGCTTCGAACGGGTTGAAGAACTGCGCTCCGGCAGGCAGCACGCCGAGCGTCGCCCATGCCGCGATCGGCGCGGCGATGAAGCAGGCGATGCGAAGCAATCGGGCCATCAGGCGGTGCTCGAACACGGGCGGGCAGGCTTGCCGGTTAACACCGAGAATACGGCGGGGAAAGGGCCGTTCGGCAGTCGGAACCCCGCCTACCGCCCCGGTGTCCAGGGCTTGTAGTCGCCGGTCGCCTTGGGTCTGCGGCCTTGCGCGAGCGTCGAGCCGATGGGGCGGTGGGCGGCAGGCGTGCCGGTGAGGTTGGGCCGGTGCGGCTTCCACCACGGCCGCGGCGTGACCTCTTCCTGCGTCGGTGGCGTGTCGACCGTGTGGTGCAGCCAGCCATGCCAGGACGGCGGCACGATCGAGGCTTCGGCCGTGCCGTTGTAGATCACCCAGCGCCGCTCGTAGCCGAGCGTCGGATCGATCTTGCCGCCCCTGGTGCGGTGATAGCGATTGCCGAACTCGTCCTCACCCACGAACTCGCCGTAGAGCCAGGTCCACACCAGCGTGCCGAACGTCGCCCCGTTCCACCAGGTGAAGAAGCGCAGAAAAAACGTTTTCATCCGCTCATGCCAAGACCGAGATGGGCGGCGCGTTCATGCCACTGCCGCCGCGGGAAGTCCACCCGGCAACTCGATTGCACAGAAAATAGAAAGAAGCGTGCCGAGTTGCGCCGACTGCAATCGCCCGCCTATGCTTGCCCCCTCCCCGCATCCGCGGGCAAGGCGAAGCCCTCTGCTTCGCAATCAAATCCATGGGAGGCGAAAATGACGTCAATGCGCCTGTGGCACTTGGGTGGCGCGCTGATCGCGGCGGCGTGGGTTGCGCCCGCGGCGTTCGCCCAGAGCCCCGCGCCGACAGCGCCGACCGCCGCCAATCCTTGGTTCCAAGGTGCGCCGTTCCCGGAGGCGTCGGAGGAAGTGCTCGGTGCGACCGCCGCCGGCAAGGTCTATGTGTTCGCCGGCCTCGCGCCCGGCTGGAAGCCGAAGGCGATGGTTTACGAATACGATCCAGCGTCCAATCAATGGGCCAAGAAGCGGCCGATGCGGCTCGCCTCCCATCACGTCGCGTTCACGACCTTGAACAACAAGATCTATGCCTTCGGAGGCTTTACTTACCCCGACTCCGGTCCGCCCGGCTGGAACGCGGTCAACCATGCCTGGGAATACGATCCCGCCACCGATGAATGGAAAGAGCTCGCGCCCATGCCGACGAAGCGCGGCGCTGCCTCCGCCGGCGTCGCCAACGGCAAGATCTACGTCACCGGCGGCGCCAACTCGCTTCCCGGCGTGAACGAGAACGGCATCCACCCGGCGCGCCCGCACAACGTGGTGGCGACGGTCGAGGAATACGACCCCGCGGCGAACAGCTGGAAAACCGTGCGCCCGCTGCTGCTCGCTCGCAATCACCATGCGGCCGTCGGGGTCGGCGACAAGATCTATGTGATCGGCGGCCGCGTCGGCGCGGCCTTTATCTCCAGCGCCAGCAACAACGTCGATCTGGTGGAGATGTACGACCCTGCAACCGATCTGTGGACGCCGCGCACGCGCATGCCCACGGCGCGCAGCGCCATTGGCGCCGGGGTCTACAACAACCAGATCCTGGTTGCCGGCGGCGAAGGCCAGGACCAGCGCTTCCTTGCCGCCTTCAAGGCGGTGGAAGCCTATGACCCGGTGCTCAACCGCTGGCAGGTGCTGCCGTCCATGCCGCATCCGCGCCACGGGCTTGCGGTCGGCGCCGTCGGCAATCGCCTCTATACGGTGAGCGGCGATGGCCAGTCGGCCGGCAGCGGCATCGACCACTCCGCCGTCGCCTTCAACGAGATCCTGCAGGTCGACGCAAAGAAGGATCGGTGTCGCTCACGCGCGAAAATCCCGCGAATATGCGGGTGAGCCGGCACATTCGACGCAAGCCCGCCTCGCCCGCCCGTGTCGCGCGCGACACGGCTTGCGCAGGCCCGCCCCCACTCGGACGGAGGGGCGTGCTGATAATTTCTCGCTTGACATCAATTTCGTGACAGCCGCGTGACCGGGCTGTGAACGGAACCCTTCCGAATCCGCCGCCGATATCCGATACTTGCTGCACCGCACCTGAGTCGCCCCCGAATTTCACAGCTCGGCACCACATTTAGCAGTTTGTTTACGCGGGGCATACTAAGCCTTGACGAACGGAAGGTGCTGTCTTAGCTTGAAAAGGTTCGGCGCGAGTGGTTCGAAGTCCCGCCGGGCGCTCTCCTGAAAGGGTCTGCGTAACCGCTCCGCTCGCCGCGACGGCGCCGGAGAGAGGCTCTTTGTTTGCCTGAAGGCGAGCGCGCCGGAACGCGCCGCAATAAAACCCGGGCCCGCCAGGACCACGGGGAAGGCGTTAAATAGAGACGAGAGTAACGAGCCAGTCCGAGCGCGGCCGGGAGGCCAGGGTCGCGCGACGGGTGACGTGTCGGCGGTCCGCTGGGCCGCCGCGCCAACGACGAAGGGGCGGATGATGCGGATTGCGCGGCGATACACCAAGGAAGGACAGTCCCCCTACGCGGACATCGCGTTCCGCCTGACCGAGAGCGAGATCCGCAATCCGGACGGCTCGGTGGTGTTCCGGGCCGAGAACGTCGAGGTGCCGGCCTCCTGGTCGCAGGTCGCCGCCGACGTGCTGGCGCAAAAATACTTCCGCAAGGCCGGGGTGCCCGCGCGGCTGAAGAAGATCGAGGAAGAGACCGTTCCCTCGTGGCTGTGGCGCTCGAGCGCCGACGAGACGGCGTTGGCGGCGCTGCCGGAGAAGGAACGCGCCACCGGCGAACATTCCTCCAAGCAGGTGTTCGAGCGGCTTGCCGGCACCTGGACCTATTGGGGTTGGAAGGGCGGCTATTTCGATTCGGAAGCGGACGCGCGCGCCTTCTTCGACGAGCTCGTCTACATGCTCGCGATGCAGATGGCGGCGCCGAACTCGCCGCAATGGTTCAACACCGGGCTCTACTGGGCCTACGGCATCGACGGACCGAGCCAGGGGCATTTCTACGTCGACTTTGCGACCGGCAAGCTCGTGAAGTCCAAGTCCGCCTACGAGCATCCGCAACCGCACGCCTGCTTCATCCAGTCGATCGCCGACGATCTCGTCAACGAAGGCGGGATCATGGATCTATGGGTGCGTGAGGCGCGCCTGTTCAAATACGGCTCCGGCACCGGCTCGAACTTCTCGCGCCTGCGCGGCGACGGCGAGCGGCTCGCGGGCGGAGGAAAGTCCTCCGGCCTGATGAGCTTCCTCAAGATCGGCGATCGCGCGGCCGGCGCCATCAAGTCGGGCGGCACCACGCGCCGCGCCGCCAAGATGGTGATCGTCGATACCGATCACCCCGACATCGAGCAATTCATCGACTGGAAGGTGATCGAGGAACAGAAGGTGGCGAACCTCGTCACCGGCTCCAAGATCAACCAGAAGCACTTGCGCGCGATCCTCAAGGCGTGCGTGAACTGCGAAGGCTCGGGCGACGACTGCTTCGATCCGGACAAGAACCCGGTGCTGCGGCGGGAGATCAAGGCCGCGCGAAGGAATCACGTGCCCGACAATTTCATCAAGCGCGTGATCCAGTTCGCCAAGCAGGGCTACACCGACATCGAGTTCCCGGTCTACGACACCGACTGGGATTCGGACGCCTATCTCACCGTCTCGGGACAGAACTCCAACAACTCGGTGCGCGTCACCGACGAGTTCCTCAAGGCGGTCGAGGCCGACGGCGACTGGGATCTGTTCTGGCGCACCAAGCCGGGCAAGATCGCCAAGACGGTCAAGGCGCGCGCGCTGTGGGAGAAGATCGGCTACGCCGCCTGGGCCTGCGCCGATCCCGGCCTGCAGTACCACACCACGGTGAACGACTGGCACACCTGCCCGGCCTCGGGGCCGATCCGCGCCAGCAATCCGTGCTCGGAATACATGTTCCTCGACGACACCGCGTGCAATCTCGCCTCCATGAACCTGCTCGCGTTCCGCGACGCGGCGACGCAGCAGTTCGACCTCGACGGCTACGAGCACGCGGTGCGGCTGTGGACCATCGTGCTCGAAATCTCGGTGCTGATGGCGCAATTTCCCTCGCGCGAGATCGCGCTGCTCTCCTTCGAGTTCCGCACGCTGGGCCTGGGCTACGCCAATCTCGGCGGCTTGTTGATGTCGTCGGGCCTCTCCTACGACTCCGACGCCGGCCGCCAGATCGCGGGCGCGCTCACCGCCATCCTGACCGGCGTCAGCTACGCCACCTCGGCCGAGATGGCGGGGCTGCTCGGCGCCTTCCCCGGCTACAGGAAGAACCGCGAGCACATGCTGCGCGTCATCCGCAACCACCGCCGCGCCGCCCGCGGCGAGCGCACCGGCTATGAGAAGGTGGCGACGCCGCCGGTCCCGCTCGACCACAAGGCCTGCCCCGATCCGCGCATGATCGAGCATGCCGAGCGCGCCTGGGATCGCGCGCTCGCGCTCGGCGAGCAGCACGGCTATCGCAATGCCCAAGTCTCGGTGATCGCGCCCACCGGCACCATCGGCCTGGTGATGGACTGCGACACCACCGGCATCGAGCCCGACTTCGCGCTGGTCAAGTTCAAGAAGCTCGCCGGCGGCGGCTACTTCAAGATCATCAACCGCGCGGTGCCGGAGGCGTTGCGCGTGCTCGGCTATTCGCAGGACGAGATCGCCGAGATCGAGGCCTACGCGGTCGGCCACGGCAGCCTCGCGGACGCGCCCGGCATCAACCCCACCACGCTCAAGCAGAAAGGCTTCACGCCAGAGGCGATCGAGAAGGCGGAGAAGGCGGTGCGCAGCGCCTTCGACATCAAGTTCGCCTTCAACAAGTGGACGTTGGGCGAGGAGTTCGTGAGCAAGCTCGGCATCGCGCCGGAGAAGCTCGCCGATCCGCGGTTCGATCTTCTCTCCGCGCTCGGCTTCACCAAGCGCGAGATCGAGGCCGCCAACGTGCATGTCTGCGGCGCGATGACGATCGAGGGCGCTCCCCATCTCAAGGCCGAGCACTATCCGGTGTTCGACTGCGCCAATCCCTGCGGGCGCAATGGCAAGCGCTACCTCTCGGTCGAGAGCCACATCCGCATGATGGCGGCGGCGCAGCCGTTTATCTCGGGCGCGATCTCGAAAACCATCAACATGCCGAACGAGGCGACGGTGGAGGACTGCAAGGCGGCGTATCTGCTCTCCTGGAAGCTCGCGCTCAAGGCCAACGCGCTCTACCGCGACGGCTCCAAGCTCTCGCAGCCGCTGCAGTCGCAATTGATCGCGGACGAGGACGACGAGGACGACATCGTCGAGGCCTTCATCGAGAAGCCGGCCGCGGCGCGCGCCTCCGCGCTCGCGGAGAAGGTGGTGGAGAAGGTAGTCGAGCGCATCGTGGTGATGCGCGAGCGCGAGCGCATGCCGGACCGCCGCAAGGGCTATACCCAGAAGGCGGTGGTCGGCGGCCATAAGGTCTATCTGCGCACCGGCGAATACGACGACGGGCGGCTGGGCGAAATCTTCATCGACATGCACAAGGAAGGCGCGGCGCTGCGCTCGCTGCTCAACAACTTCGCGATCGCGGTCTCGCTCGGCCTGCAATACGGCGTGCCGCTCGACGAATACGTCGACGCCTTCACCTTCACGCGTTTTGAGCCGTCCGGTCCCGTCCAAGGCAACGACTCGATCAAATACGCGACCTCGATCCTCGATTACGTCTTCCGCGAGCTCGCCGTGAGCTATCTCGAGCGCTTCGACCTCGCCCATGTCGACCCCAACGAAGGCGGCTTCGACGCGCTCGGCAAGGGCGTGGAGGAAGGCAAGCCGGGCGGGAGCGCGGCGACCAAATATGTCTCCAAGGGGCTCACGCGCTCGCGCACGGACAAGCTTTCGGTTTTAGCGGGTGGTGCGGCGCCTGAGGCGCGTTCACCCTCCCCCATCAGTGGGGAGGGTGGCGCGCGAGGCGCGCCCGGCGGCGGCAAGGTCACGGCCTTCGGCGGCCGCGAGCCGCGCGCCGAGGGCACCGCCGCGCTCAAGGCCGAGCCCGAGCAGAAGCTCTCGCCCGCCGAGCAGCTCGAGCAGCAGCAGCTCGCGCTGCCGCGCGGCGAACTTGCCGAGGCGCGCGCAAATGCGCGGGCGATGGCGGCGGAGAAGCGCGCCGAAGCCAAGGCCAAGGGCTACGAAGGCGAGGCCTGCGGCGAATGCGGCAACTTCACGCTCGTTCGCAACGGCACGTGCCTCAAATGCGACACCTGCGGCAGCACCACGGGGTGCTCCTGACGCACATTCTTTGTGACTGATGATCAATCGCGCTCGGCGTGCGCCCTCTCCCGGGCAAGCGGGGGAAGGTTGCGAGTCTGCTGCTATTTCCTGTGAACCCCCGCCGCCACCTCAATGGTTCGGCACGCGCGCATCGACGCTGTAGAGCGGCGGGTTTCCGCTGCTGAAAATCTGCGCCGAAGTCGCCATCGCCGGCGTGTCGGCGGCAAGTCCGAAGAAGAAGGTCGTGTTGGCGAGGTTCGGCCCGCCCTCGAGGCACAACGGTTTGGCGAGATCGAACACGATCACCTCGCCGAACCGTTCCGCCGACTTCAAGCCGATGGAGCCGAGCCCGCCGGAGGTGATCACGAACACGTCGGCCAACTTGTCGGGCGCGTAAGGAAGCTTGAGCGCGGGACCGAAATTGAGCACCAGCCCGCCCAGGCAATCGGCG
>VAZL01000495.1 GCA_005883445.1 Alphaproteobacteria bacterium
ACGGCGAGGCTCACGCGCCTGCCGCAGGCCGACGTGGCGCGCTTCTTCGATCTCTTCCGTTCCACGCCCAACACCGTGACCTGCTTTTCGCAAGGGGTGAACCAATCCGCGCAAGGCACCGACAAGGTCAACGCCATCATCAACTGCCACCTCGCGACCGGCCGCATCGGCCGGCGCGGCCAAGGGCCGTTCTCGTTGACCGGCCAACCCAACGCCATGGGCGGGCGGGAGGTCGGCGGCCTCGCCAATCAACTCGCCGCCCATATGGCCTTTACATCCGAGGACATCGACCGGGTGCGCCGCTTCTGGAATGCGCCGCGCGTGGCCGCGCGCGAAGGCGCCAAGGCGGTGCAGATGTTCGACGCCATCGCCCGCGGCCGGATCAAAGCGCTGTGGGTGATGGCCACCAATCCCGCGGTCTCGCTGCCGCGCGCAAGCCATGTGCGCGAGGCGCTCAAGAAGCTCGATCTGTTCGTGGTCTCCGAGAACGTCCTTGCCAACGACACAATGAATGCCGGCGCGCACATTCTCCTCCCCGCCGCCGCGTGGGGCGAGAAGGACGGCACCGTCACCAATTCCGAGCGGCGCATCTCGCGCCAGCGGCGATTTCTGCCGGCGGCGGGCGAGGCGCAGCCCGATTGGTGGATCGTGACGCAAGTCGCCCGCCGGATGGGATTTGCCGCGGCGTTTGCATACGGCTGTGCGGCCGACATTTTTCGCGAGCACGCGGCGCTGTCGGCCTTCGAGAACGGCGGCCGGCGCGATTTCGATATCGGCGCGCTCGCCGCGATCGGCGACGATGCCTTCGACGCGCTCGACCCCGTGCAATGGCCGCTACGCGCCGGCGAAACGGTGCAGCACAAGGACCGGCGGTTTTTCATGCGAGGCGGCTTCTATACGGCGGACCGCAAGGCGCGCTTCATCGCGGTCGAACCGCCCGCGCCCAGGGTTGCGACCAGCAAGGAATTTCCGTTTCGCCTCAACACCGGCCGCCTGCGCGACCAATGGCACACCATGACGCGGTCGGGGCAGAGCGCGCGACTCGGCGCGCACATGCCGGAGCCGTTCGTCGAGGTGCATCCCGCCGACGCCAAGGCGATGAATCTCTCCGATGGCGACTTTGCCAAGGTCGCGACCCGCTGGGGCTCGTGCGTGCTCAAGGTCACCGTCACCGACCGGCAACAGGCGGGCTCGTTGTTCGCGCCCATTCATTGGAGCAACGCAACCGCCTCGGCCGCGCGCATCTGCGACTTGGTGATGCCCGAAACCGACCGCTATTCCGGCCAGCCCGACGCCAAGGCGACGCCGGCATCGATCGCGCCCGCCGCTTTCGCGTTCAGGGGATTTGCCCTGACGCGCCGGCCGATTCGCGCGCCGGCCGGCACCTGGTGGGCACGCGTCGCCGTCACCCGCGCATCGGGATTGCTGTTGGCGACGAACGACGGGCCCGAAATCTGGCGCGGCCACGCGCGGCAGATGTTCTGCGACGGGGCCGAGTTCGCGGAATATGTCGATCTCCAACGGGGCATCTATCGCACCGCCGCGTTCGTCGCGGGCGAGCTCACGGGCTCTCTGTTCATCGGCCCCGCCGGGGCGGCGCCGCAATGGGATGCGGTCAAGGCGCTGTTCGAGGTCGAGACGCTCGCCGAGGAGGCACGCCGCGTGCTGCTGTCGGGACGCTCGGCCGACGGCCTCACGAGCACGGGCCCGATCGTGTGCGCCTGCTTCAGCGTCGGGCTCGCCACCATCCGCGCCGCGATCGAAACCGGCGCGGCCGCGAGCGTCGAGGGCATCGGCGAGGCGCTACGCGCCGGCACCAATTGCGGCTCGTGCCTGCCCGAGCTCAAGCGCATCGTCGCCGATGCGGGCGCCGGCGCGGCCGCGGCATCATCGCAAGCGACGTCGACCGCCGACCGGGCGCGCCAAGCGCCGGTGACGTCTTAAGGCCGCGTATTCATAAATCGGGGCGGGTCGGATCAGGCAATCGTGCCATATCATTCGAGCACGTTGCCGATCGTGCCCCCAGTCGTGCTGCGGGGTCAGAAGCTAATATGTATTCGGATCACTGCGCGGCAATTAGCTCGGACTGTTCCACGTTCGGGTCTTGCGTCTGAGAAGGACTGGTTGCAATGGCGAATATCCTGTCGACCGTGTCGGAGAGCGACTGTTTGACAAAATCGATGTTCGGGGAGCATTGGAGAATTTCTTCCCCATCGATGTTGCTCGCTTGCCCGACCATCGTCACGAGAACGAATGCATCGGGTGTTTTTCGGCGCAGGCGCCGGACAGCATAGCGAATCTGCGCCGAAGTTGCATTTTCCAGATAGCAAAGGCACACCAGCGCGACATCCTTTGTATCCAGACTGAAAATGCGCGACATCGACAACGCATCGGCCTGCTCGGCTCGAGCGCCGATCCCTTGCCTTGCAACGAGCTGAGCCACGATAAGCGCGACTGCTTCGTCAAGCAGACCAGAGCCCGGAACGCACAGAACCGGTGTTTTGGTCCGCCATCGTTCCGGCAATTCTTTCACCCTTCGGCTGAGCGACGCTTCTGTCTTGTCGATTTGCGCGAGCGGCATCTGCTCGTCGACGGCGTCGCGAATGTGCAGCATGCGTTCGTGGTCGAGCGCCCCGCGTTCGGCATCGGCCTGTGCTAGTTTCAGACCTTCGATGAGGACCTCTTGGTAGTACGCCAGAAGCGGCTTCTCCTCCAGGTACTTCTGCGCCTGCTCGGCTGCCTCGACCGGGTCCCGCGCTAGCAGGCGTTGATAGACCAATTCTGCCGGCGATAGCGCAGGCTGGTCTCCAAACATCACATCGAGAAATTTCAGGCGATCCACATGGCGGCCGAGAACCACGAGGCAAACCGTCAGCGGCGTCGCCAGAATCAGCCCCACCGGTCCCCAGAGCCAGGCCCAGAACGTGGCAGAGGCGATGACCGCCACAGGTGAAAGACCCGTGCTATGACCGGTCAGCAACGGCTCGATGACATGTCCGACAAGCGGCTCCGCGATCAAAAACAAAGCGGCAGTCCACAACACCATTGTCCAATCCGGCCCGACCGCTGCCGCGAGGACGAGAGGAAATATCGCGGAAATCGCCGCCCCGATGTAAGGCACAAAGCGCAGGATCATCGCCAGTATTCCCCACAGCGGGGCGCTGGGAACACCGATGAACCACAGTCCCGCGCCGATCACGAGACCGAAACCTGCGTTGAGGGCGAGCTGAGTAAGAAAGAGGCGACTGAGCCTTTGACCAGCATCGTCCAGCGCTGCTGTCGTGCGTTGAAGATCCTGAGAGCCAGCTAGTCGAACCAGCCGATTCCTCAGATCCTGCCTTTGCATCAGAACGAAGAAGACGAAAATCGCGACAATGCCTGTGGTTGCGAGCGGATGGATGAGAGGCGTTATCAGCGCCGCCAAGGTTTGCAGAGCGCCGGGATCCGGTTGCTTGATCTCAACCGGGATCGGCCTCGCTGTCGAAGTGCCGGGGCTGACAAGCGTTCCGGTCGAGGGGGAGACGCGATTGGGCCGGTCAAGCTCGCTGCTCAAATCATGCAGCACTTCAGAAGCACGTTCGAGCGTGCCGGTACCGGCGGCAGCACCGCGCAAGCTCTGAATCTTATCGCGCAATGTGGATTCATAGTACGGTAGGTTCTTGGCGAGCTGATTGACTTGCGAAATCATCAGACCGCCCAAAGCGAAGATGGCGGCGAACGCGACAGCTACCGCAAACATGACCGCCAGGATACGGGGGACGTAGCAGGCTTGTAGTAGGCGCACGAGCGGTGCAAGCACGAAGCTCAGGAGAATCGCCAGTGCGATTGGCACCAGGACCTCGCGGCCAAAATAAAGGGCTGAGACAACGACGACGGCAAGCAGCACGGTCACAAGCGCTGAGCCGGGCGTCACAGGCGCGAATTGCCGCCACGGCTTGTCCGGCACTGAATGGAGCATGAACAAACCCATTCCGCGAGAATCAAAGGATTACTTCGCTACGCTATCGAACGCGGAGTTATGCGACCTCGATACGATTTGTTTGACCGTGCCGAAGCGGTCATTCGCTCATGCTGGCTAAAGAAGAAAGCCCAGCTTGAGCGGGGCTTTGGTATCGATTACTTGCCGCGAAGCGTGTCCTTCAGACCGCCAACTGCATTCTGAGCCTTACCCGCGATCTTATCCGACTTGCCTTCCGCTTCGAGCTTGGCATCGCCGGCGACCTTGCCGAGCACCTCTTTGAGCGTGCCCTTCGCTTGTCGTACCGAACCTTTAATCCGATCCTTGTCCATGGCTTCGCCTTTCGATGAGGGGATCGTCGGCTTTTAACGTTATCACTGTCGCCTCGAGCGAAGCAATTTTTATCGAGGCTTCCAGTCGTTCAGCGATCGATGTTCGTGTGATCGCGGCGCGCCCGCTGAGAAAAGCGCATGTGTCCGGCGGGATGGTCGGCGGGCGTAGGCGCGCGTGAATTCCGCGCCCATTAGCACGAGTTGCGACGAGTAGTACACCCAGATCAGCAGAACGACGAGGGAGGCTGCCGCGCCATAGGTCGATTCAAGGGCTTGTTTGCCGATGTAGAGGCCGATGAGCAGCTTGCCGATCTCGAAGAGCGCGGCCGTAACCGCGGCGCCGGGCCAGACATCGCGCCAAGCGACACAGGTGTCCGGCAGCCACTTGAACATCATCCCGAACAGGAGCGTGACCATTCCGAAGGAGACGGCGCTGCCGAGTGCGTGCATCGCAATTTCCGGCACGTAGGGAGCAA
>VAZL01000496.1 GCA_005883445.1 Alphaproteobacteria bacterium
GTTGCGCCCGGCGCCGATACTCATCTGCTCTACGCGGTTTTCGAAGTCACCGCCGCGCCTTGCGCGCCGTCCTCACGTTCCCGCTTGACGCGCCGCGCCTCCCCAGGTTGCGGCCGCGCCCGCGGCCACATGCAAGAGTACCCCTGACCACCCCATCTCGCTGGAGATAAAACGTTTTTCCAATCCAAATGAGGTTGGAAGATGGCCCAACAGCACGAGCAGATTGCGCAAATGCTCGAGGCCGGGTGGCCGCCCGCGGCGTCAAGACCGCCCGTGGTGGCGATTGGAGCGACGTGCAGGTCGCCGCCGCCCTGCGGCGCTAGACGTCAGCGCGCCACGCCGCGGCGGTGGTTCGCGAAAGTCGATTGGGTACTTGGGAAGCGGCTATGCCCGGTGATCCAAAGGAATGTCATCAGCATGCCTTGGGTCTGGGACAATGCGGCGATGGAGAACTTCTTCTCGTCGTTGAAGACCGAACGCGTGGGGCGCAAAACGTACCGGACCCGAGACGAGGCGAGAGCTGATGTATTCGACTACATCGAGCGCTTCTGCAATCCCAAACGCAGGCACTCAATGATCGGATATCTGAGTCCTATGGAGTTCGAGAACCAGGTGGAGCTTAAGCGGGTGTCACCCAAACCGGGTGCAGGCCAGCGCGATACTGTGATCGATGGCGTGTCGGGGATCACCTTCGTCGGTTTCGATGCACGTGTGGGACAGACGCGCGAGATATGGTTCATCCACAATCATTTTCTTTTCGAGATCATGACGTACAAAGAACTCGAGCCGTGGCTCAATCAGATATTGGCCACTTGGCGCTTCACCAAATAGCATCGGGATGAGTGGTTTCGTCCGTGGCTCATATTTCCAATTTTAGCATCGGATAATGTCGCGAAAACAGGAGTGAAATCAAAAGGAACTTCGGTTCCCTCAAGTCGCAAGATTCCCCTTGATGATTGATTTTAGCAGCACCATAAGCGGTATATGCGGTGTGTCGGCGCGCACGGTTACGCTGCGCCGAAATCAACCCAAAACCCCTGCCACTGTCCTGGTCGCAAAGCGACGGGAGGAAGATGAGAGGTTGCGATGTTGAAAGACATGCAGAAGACAAGCAATGCCAACCTGAAGGACGACATACAGAAGGCAAGCAACGCCAACCTGGATGCGACAATGCACTCGTTTGAACGCGTGACAAAGGCCACGCAAGCGATCGTGACCGAGATTACGGATTACTCGAAGCGTTCATTCGAGCACGGCACCAAGACGATGGAGAATCTGCTCGGCGTGAAGTCGCCGGATAAAGCGATCGAGGTGCAGAGCGAATACGCCAAGACGGCGTACGAGGGTTATGTCACCCACGCGAGCAAGCTGGGAGAGCTCTACACCTATCTGGCCAAAGAAGCCTTAAAGCCATACGAGGGCTTATTGCGAAAGTGACGCCGACAAAGTAATCGGACTCGATAGGGGCAGCCTCAGCGCTGCCCCTCATTCATTCGACGACACAGCGCTCGCCGCGTGCCTTGGCGAAGCCCGTAGGGTCGCGCGCGGCTGCCTCGCGTCTGTCTTGCAGGAAGCCCCAGATAAACTCGAGTATTCATCCCAGTTCGGGAGTCATCCGGGAAATCCCCGGTTCCTTCGCGCGATTGATGCGAATATCTCGGAACTCTTGCGGTCCCTTGATAAGCCTCCGCTTGCGGAGTTGCCGTTCTTCCTCGGTTGCTAACGGGTCACCCAGACGATCTATTTCCTCACCCGCCATTTCTGATGCTTTGGCGGCATTGTTAGGTCGCAGCTCTATGCCCTGATCAATGCTCTCCGCGTCGCTCATCCACTTTTTGGCGAGTTCGAGAAATTGATCGCGCTGATCGTCAGAGGTCGCGATGCGCGCCCACACGATGCAGTCATTGGCAATCTGGCGGTATTCGTCGGTCTTGGACATGCTGCCCTCCTCTAGCCATACAGGCGGGAGCGCAACCGGTCTCTCAGCCACCAACGCCCCAGGGAAGCCCTGTCGGTGATGCGCAAGTATGCGCCTCTCTCACGACAATAGCGACCTTTTAATTGCCATCGGGTGGCGTGCCCTGGGCCATTGTGCCGCGTGCGGCCGGGACCTTTGGGGCCCATACGTAGTTGAACTCAATCTAAGTGCTGAGCGACGTATCGTAGGCGGCTCACGGATGTCGGGGCCGAAACCGTCCCGGTCCCCGGCGGTTAATGCCGCAACTCGCCGGGGACCACAATCGCGCAAGAGGTAGATCGGAGCCGTCTTTGTTGCGCGACGTTTTAGTCACA
>VAZL01000497.1 GCA_005883445.1 Alphaproteobacteria bacterium
TGCCGTGCATGCCGAGCATGCCCAGCCATTGCGGATCGGACGCGGCGTAGGCGCCGAGCCCCATCAGCGTCGAGGTGATGGGAAAGCCGGTGAGCTTCACCAATTCGCGCAAGAAATGGCTCGCCTCGGGACCGGAATTGACCACGCCGCCCCCGGTGTAGAAGAGCGGACGCTTGGCGTGCCGCATCAGCTCGATCGCGGCCTTGATGCGGTCGAGGTCGCCTTTCACCTTCGGCTGGTAGCCCTTGTGGTGGAAGTCCCTGGGCCGCGAGTAGACGCCCTTGGCGAACTGGATGTCCTTGGGGATGTCCACCACCACCGGACCCGGCCTGCCGCTCTTGGCGATATGGAACGCCTCGTGCAGAACGCGCGGCAGCTCGCCGATGCTCTTCACGAGGTAATTGTGCTTGGTGCAGGGGCGCGTGATGCCGACCGTGTCGCATTCCTGGAATGCGTCGTTGCCGATGAGATGGGTCGGCACCTGTCCGGTGAGGCACACGAGCGGGGTCGAGTCCATAAGCGCATTGGTCAGTCCGGTCACGGCATTGGTGGCGCCGGGACCGGAGGTCACCAGCACGCAGCCGACCTTGCCGGTCGAGCGCGCATAGCCTTCGGCCGCGTGCACGGCGCCCTGCTCGTGCCGCACCAGGATGTGCTGGACCTTCGGCTGCTGGAACAGCGCGTCGTAAATCGGCAGCACCGCTCCGCCGGGATAGCCGAAGAGGTGTTCGACCCCCTGATCGGCCAGCGCCTGGATCACCATGTCCGCCCCGGTCATTTCTTTGCTCATCGTCAACTCCACCGGTCCACGCCGTAGAAAATCAAAAAGGGCCGCGAGGGCCCTTTGCGCACCGCCACGTTCGCAGATGGCCTAGCCATCCACGGCGGTGCGCCTTCGCACGATTACGAGCACTTGAGTAATAAAGTTGCGCATCCGCGCGCCCTTTCGTCACTTCGTTGCCGACCCTTATATGGGCTGGAACGAGACCAGTCAAGCAAACCCGACTCATCCGCCGCGCTGCCGAGATCGAGAGTTAACGGACGTGATCCGAGCATTGGCTCCGACCGCGGATTCGAATGGCGCGTGGCCGCAGCCGGCGCAAATGCCGTTCCCCTCGTCAAATCGTGATTGCGGGTGACGACGGGACGCGGGCATTTGATTGGGCGTTATCTCATCTACTTGTATGTTCGCCGTCGCTGGAGCGGGCGTGACGTATGCCATTCCTTCGCGAGAGGTCCGGGCGCTGGTCGCCGGTGAAGATCAGCGCCTTCGTGACGGCGCTGCTGCCCGCGCTCTGGATTGCCTATCAGGCCGCCGCCGATGAGCTCGGCGCCCGCCCGGTCACCGAGGCGATCCACCAGGCCGGCGACTGGGCGCTGCGGTTTCTGCTGATCACGCTGGCGATCACGCCGGCGCAGCGTATCTTGAATTATCCCCGCATCATCCTGGCGCGGCGCACGCTCGGCGTCGCATGTGCGGGCTATGCCGTCCTGCATTTTTCGCTTTACGTGCTCGATCAACATTTCGACCTGTTCAAGGTGGCGAGCGAGATCGTCTTGCGCATCTATCTCACGATCGGTGCGCTGGTATTGGCGAGCCTGATCGCGCTCGCTTCGACATCGACCGACGCCGCCATAAGCCGGCTCGGTTCAGCGCGCTGGCACCGCCTCCACCGCCTGGTCTATGCCATCGCGCCGCTCGCCGCCGTGCATTTCTTCATCCAATCCAAGCTCAACATCTACCAGCCGGTGCTGATGGCAGGGTTTCTGATGTGGCTGCTGGCGTACCGCGTCCTTTACCGGCGCAACGGCGAGGTCACCCCGCTTCACCTCGTGCTTCTTGCCGTCGGAGCGGCCGCGGCGACCGCGATCGGGGAAGCGACGATCTACCACTTCACCAGCGGCGTCGACGCGCGCCGCATCCTCATTGCCCATTTCGACTTTGATCTGGAGGTGCGACCGGCGTGGTGGGTGCTTGCCGCCGGCCTCGCGGTCGCCGCCGTCGCTTTCTGGCGGCAAAAGCCCGCGCGTCAGCGCCCGAGCGCGCGCCGGATCTCGCCCAACGCCGTGCCGGGCGTGGCCCAGGTCCAATCCGGCAGCTGATGGCGAAACCAAGTGCCCTGGCGCTTGCTGTAGCGCCGGGTGTCGCGCTTGGCCCCTTCCACCGCCGCGGCCAAGTCGATCTCGCCGTTGAGATGCCGGATCAGCCACGGCACGCCGTGCGCTTTCATGGCGGGGAGCGCAGGATCGACATCTCGGCGTCCCAGCGCGCGCACCTCGTCGAGCGCGCCGGAGGCCAGCATGGCATCGAAACGGGCATCGATGCGGCGGTAGAGCTCCGCCCGCTCGACATCGAGGAAGAGCTTGACCGCGGCCGCGGGATCGAGCGCTGGCTTCATTCCGTCGCGGTGCCAATCGGTGAGCGAACGGCCGGTCGCCAAAATGACCTCGAGCGCGCGGGTGACGCGAGCGCGATCCCTCGGCATCAAACGGCGCGCGGTCGCGGCGTCGCGCGCGCTGAGCTCGGCATAGAGCGCAGCGGTGCCCTCGCGCTCGAGCCGCTCCCTGACCGCTGAGCGGATCTGCGGCGGGATCGGCGGGACGGCGGCAAGCCCCCGCGTCAGCGCCTTGAAATAGAGGCCGGTGCCTCCGACCACGACGGGCAAGCGCCCCGCCCGCTCGACCGCGGCCAGGCCGTAGAGCCGGTGCGGCACGCGCGCTTCTTCCTCTACGGTCGGCCGCGCGGTGATGATGCGCAGATCGCGATAGACCTGCATGGAATCGGCGTTGATGATCGTGCCGCCGAGCGCTTCCGCCAGCGCCAAGGCCAGCGCCGACTTGCCGCTCGCGGTCGGTCCTGCGATAAGCACCGCCCGCTTTGATGCTCGATCGGTCATTCCATGACCTTCGTGGCGACGCTGATCTCAAATCCCGCGGCACCGTCGCTCGATGCCGCCGCGATCGAGCGTGCGCGCCGCGCGTTGCCGTCGGCGCAGGCGCCGAGTTGGCTCGATCCCGGCGTTGCCGCCGACATTCCCTTTGCCGGCAGCCAAGAACATACCCGAGCAAACGGCAAGCGCGCGCTCGCCGACCGCGTGCGTGCGGCGCTCGCCGGCGTTCCGGCCGACGTGGTGCTGCAGCCGGTGAGCGGCCGGCGCAAGCGGCTTTTTCTCGCCGACATGGATTCCACCATGATCGGGCAGGAATGCATCGACGAGCTCGCCGACTATGCCGGGGTCAAGCCGCAGGTCGCGGCCATCACCGAACGCGCCATGCGCGGCGAAATCGAATTCGCGCCGGCGCTGCGCGAGCGGGTGGCGCTGCTCGAGGGCCTGCCCGCGTCGGTGGTCGACGAGGTCATCGCCAAGCGGATCAGGCTCACGCCGGGGGCGCGCACATTGGTTGCGACGCTGCGAAAGAACGGCGTCTATACCTGTCTCGTCACCGGCGGCTTCACCCTGTTCACGCAGCGCATCGCCGCCCTGATCGGCTTTCACGAGAACCGCGCCAATACGCTCATCGTCGATGGCGGCGGCCACCTGACCGGGCAAGTGGCCGAGCCGATCTTCGGGCGTGACGCCAAGCTCGCGACGCTGATGGAGCTGACGCGGCGGCTCGCCATCGCGCCGGAGGCGACGCTCGTCGCCGGCGACGGGGCGAACGATATCGCAATGATCGAAGCGGCGGGGCTGGGCGTCGCCTACCACGCCAAGCCCAGCGTCGCCAAAGCCGCGGCCGCGCGCATCGACCACGGCGACCTCACCGCGCTGCTCTACGCGCAGGGCTATCGGCGGGAGGAGTTCGTGCCGGAGGATGGGGGAGAGATCACTGACAGAGGATAGACCGTGGTCCGCTAGAACTCATCGCCCGAATTAGTGTCGTCCCCGCGAAAGCGGGGACCCATATTCCAGAGGCGGAGATTATGGGTCCCCAGCATAAGCGCGTTCACGCGCGTCCATAGCCCGTCGAAGACGGGCGTAAACGCCCTTAACGACGCGCTATGCGCAGGGACGACGGCTTAATTATTCCGCGCCTGTCGCTTACTGCAGGCTCAGCGCCACGAAGCGCAGTTCGCCGTCCGCGCCCGCCACCAGCAGCAGCGCCGACTTGCGGCCGTCCTTCTTGAGCTTGTCGATCTTGGCCTGCAGGTCGTCGGCGTTCGCGACCGCTTCCTGCGCGATCTCCACGATGACGTCGCCGGGCGCCAAGCGCTTGTCGGCCGCCGACGAGTTTGCATCCACGCCCGTGATGATGACACCCTTGACCGTGTCCTTGATCTTGTAGCGCTTGCGTAGATCGTCGGACATGTTGGCAAGCTCGAGACCGAGCGTCTTCTTCACCACCGGCTTATCGGTCGTGCCCCCCTCTTTCGGATCCGCCGCCGCCAGCTTCTCGCCGTCCTCGAGCCGGCCGAGCGTGACGGTCTTGGTCTCTTCCTTGCCCTTGCGGATGACGACCACGGGCGTCTGCTTGCCG
>VAZL01000498.1 GCA_005883445.1 Alphaproteobacteria bacterium
AGGAAGCGCAGCTCGCCAATTTCGACATCGGGGCAGCCATCGGACGCATCCTGCAGGCCGACGCCCAGGCCAAGATCATCGGCGCGGCGCTCTTGCCAGCGGTCAATTTCGTCGGTTTTGCGGAGCGTTTTAAGAATGCCGGGGTGCCCGAGCGGAACCTTTTTCATGCCGCCCTCAATGCCAGCTACGAGATCGACTTCTGGGGCAAGAACCGTGCTGCGTCCCGAGCTGCGCAGGAAAAAACGAATTAAGAGTTTCTGCATCGCGTAGCCGATGCAAAAACTCGGTTGGACTGAACGCGGTGGGGAGCGTGCGTCGGGCGGGGTGCTATGGAATTTTCAGTTGAGGGCTCGCGGCTCGGGGCTCGGATTGCCAGTCAGAGCGAATGGTCTTGGCCGAGGGACGGTCGGCACACGGTGGTCAGGTGGGGTGATCCGAGGTAGGTGCTGGACATTTCGAGACGACAAGGCGGAACCGGGCGAACGGCAAGCAAGGGTCGGCCGTGGCATGATCGGCGCACGCTGGGACCATAGCTGTGATGATCGTTTCGGCAAGGCATTAAGGGTCATGGTCCGCATGCGTGTTTCGGGTAGAGGCGGCCGGCGCGAACGAGACGGCCCTGCTTACAGCCCGGGCAGATCCGCGTCTCGTCGGATGGTGTGTGATTGGCCGACCGATCGGCGGCGTGGTCGCTCGTCTCGGGGGATCGTGTCGCTGGACACGGTGCCGTCGGACGGTCGAGCAGGAGCATGTGACGGGCTCGTTCAGCGTGCGCGCGCCGAGCCGGGTGCCAGAGGCCGTAGTAACGGACTTTGTGCAGACCTTTGGGCAACACGTGCTGCAGGAAGCGGCGCATGAACTCGTGGCCGCTCAAGCGGGTGGTCCGCCATTGCATTGACTTGCGGTCCTTGTGGCGGATGGTGACGCCGTTCTCGTCGAGGCCGACAATGCGGCTGTTGGTGATGGCGACGCGGAACACGTAGCGGGCGAGATAGCGGAGTACGGCCTCATCGCCTTCGCCCCAGGCAGTGCAGTGCACGACCCAGGGCTTCCCCCATGCAGCTTTCGGCACGACCTGGTCCGGACGGCGCTTTGCAAGCGCAGCCTTGAGCTTACCGCGCACGAGCTTGGCCAGGGCCCGGACCGGAACCAGGAAGCCGTTGCGTGCGGGATGCCAATGGCTGCCATCGTCGGAGACGCCGCCGCCGGTGACCAGACAATGGACATGGGGGTGGTAGAGGAGCTGCTGTGTCCAGGTATGCAGGACGGCCAGCACGCCGACGGTGGCGCCGACGTATCGTGGATCACGGGCGATCTCGATGATGGACTCAGCGACGGCCTTCATCAAAAGGGCGTAGCCGTCGCGCTGGTTGGCACGCAGCACATCCCTCAGTTCCTCGGGCACAGTGATGGTGACGTGGAAATAGCGGCATGGAAGCATCTCGATCTTGCGCGCCTCAAGCCAGCGCTCGGTCTGATCAGTATGGCATTTAGGACAGCTCCGGTTCTTGCAGGAATGGTAGGAGTAGACCTCGGCGCTGCACGCATCGCAGCGCCAGAGGTGCCCGCCGAGCGCTTCGGTGCGGCAGGCCAGGATGTCGGTGATGGCGCGCCGATGCGAAGGCAGCATCGACGCGCCCCCTTTGCCAGCATCATGAGCCGACAGGTAGTCGTCCGCGAAGCGGCGGAAGACGTCCGCAACCTCGACCACGGCGGATGCCTGCCGTCACAGGCCGGTCATCAGCTTGTCGAGAATGTTCTTGAGCGAGGCCCGGGTCGGCTCGGTCAGGTGCATGTAGATGGCGGTTGTCGCGATGTTGACGTGGCCGAGCAGGATCTGCACGACCCTCGTATCGACACCGCTTTCCAGAAGTCGGGTCGCATAGCTATGCCGCAGCGCATGTGGACTGACCTGGCGTGTGATGCCCGCCGCGCGAACACTGAGACGGAAGGTGCGCCACAGCGCATTCTTGCTGACCGGCCCAGTGCCGAGGCGATCAGGACAGAGCCAGCGCTGGTTGCGATGGGCCAACCAAAGGCGACGCAGATCATCGAGCATTGGCCGCGGCAGCGGCACGCGGCGCTCCTTGTCACCCTTACCGATGACCCGAAGCAATAGACTGGCGCTATCAACGCTTGCGATTTCCACGGTTGCGGCTTCGCCGATGCGCAGGCCACAGGCATACATAAGCGCGAAGCAGGTCTTGTGGATCTGGTTCCTTACGCAGCCAAGGAGTGCGCGGATCTCAGCGTCCGACAGGACGGCGGGCAGACGCTGCTTCTTGGGCGCGCGGACTCTTTTTTTAAGAGCAGCGGCCAGTCGCGATCAAGCGTCCTGTGAAAGAGAAACCGAATGCCGCCGTGATTGGTCTTGAAGGTGCCGCGCGCTACACCGCGCTGATCGCGAAGATGCAGCAGATAAGCGCGCACCTCCTCCTCGCTGAGCAGATCGGGCGAGCGCTTATAATGCGCGGCGAGCCGGCGCACCGCCTGAAGGTAAACTTCCTGGGTCCTGGGCGCCAACCCGGCTAGCGTCATGTCTTCGATCATCCTTGAACGCAACGGTGTCATCGAGGTCATCCTTTGTTCGAGCCATCAAGCCGAAACTCTTTCCCGGCCCTCGAACAAATACCCCCGATCATTCTGCCCGGCGATGGTCGCCTCCCTACGGCGAAGCCGTTCAGTCCAACCGCTGCGGAAGTGTCGAAAGCGGTTTAGGTGATGTCAAAACCGGGGGTGACCCTTCCTCCGGGATCAGCTCGGGGGATGCCTGAGACGGCCCGAGCGGCATCCGGCATGTAGGCGGCGCGAAGCTCAGCCAGGCTCTTGTACGGAACGTGAGAACCTAGACGGCGATGCCAAGGGAAAAAGCACAAGCGGCTACAACCGCGAGGCTGAAAGTACCGATGCGCCGGCTAGGGGCGGACTGCTTCGTAGTAGTGATGAAGCGGGGTAATGCCCGTGGAGCGAAGGGGGCAGGCCATCGCCATTTGGCTCGGGTCAACTGGTGTTGGGTCCAACCGACACCAGGAGGAACCCGATGTTCAAGGGAAGGCGGCAGCCTTCGTGCGATGGCACGAGCCGGATGACGCGAGAGTGTCAAGTCCGGATCTGTGAGAGGCTCGGGGTGAAATTCCCCGGGCCTACTCGGCACCAATTTTTCTTCCATCAAAGGGGCGAGGCCGGTGACCTGCGGCAAATGGATACGCTCCCTAATTCAGACTGTTGGAACTCTTTTCGCGACACAAAATTGCGCGGCCACAAGATTTTGGTAAACTATG
>VAZL01000499.1 GCA_005883445.1 Alphaproteobacteria bacterium
TATCGCGACCGGCCACGGACGGTTTGCTGCGAGGCACCCATTCGATCGCTTTCGGAGTTGTAGCGGACATGCCGCGAGGGTAGCGAGGAAAGCGATGTGGCGCGATTAACCCGAAGGCGTCATGCGGCGCCCTTTTTTGATGCGGTGCACGCTCGACCCCCCTCAAGACCTGCTATAGTCAGTCCCCGCGATCTTGGCCTGGGGTAAGCTCCCCATGAGGCGGCGCGAGTTCATCAGGTTGCTCGGCGGCGCATTGGCCGCCCAGGCGATCCCGGCGAATGCGCAAGAGGCTGTTCGCGTGCGCACCGTCGGGGCGCTGATGGGCTTCGCAAACGATGCGGAAGCCAAGACTCGCATCGAGGCGTTCGAAAAAGGTCTCGAAAGCGAGGGCTGGTCCCTCGGCCAAAATCTTCGCATCGAGTACCGCTATGCCGAAGGCGACTCCGCGCGCATGCAGGCACTCGCGCAAGCGTTGGTGGAGCTCAAGCCGGACTGCGTTCTCGGCCAGAGCACCCCGGTCACCGCCGCGTTGATGCGGGCCACGCGGACCATTCCTATCGTGTTCGTCGCCGTGTCCGATCCGATTGGTAGCGGGTTTGTCACGAGCATGGCGCGACCGGGCGGCAACATCACTGGCTTCACCGTCCTGCACGCGACCATCGCAGGGAAATATCTCGAGATGTTGAAAGAAATGGTGCCGCAGCTCGCCCGTGCTGCCATCATGTATAATCCGAATTCCGTGCCAGCTGGCAGCACCTTTTTTTCCCGTCCGTTCATCGAGTCCGCGACAAAGTTGAAGGTGCGGCCCATCACCGCGGAAGTGCACCATCGGTCCGAGATCGAAGATGCCATCACGAAACTTGGCAGAGAATCTGGAAGCGGCCTCGTTCTCGTGCCGGATAATTTCATGAGCGTACATCGTGACCTTATCATCTCGCTCACCGCACAGTTTCGGATTCCGGCAATTTACCCCTATCGGTACTTTGCCGAGGCGGGGGGCCTCGTGTCGTACGGCGTGGATGCCATAGACCAGTTCCGGCGCGCATCGGAGTACGTGAGCCGCATTCTCCGCGGCGCTACACCGGCCGATCTTCCGGTGCAAGCACCGACCAAATTCGAGCTTGTGATCAATCTCAAGACGGCGAAAGCT
>VAZL01000500.1 GCA_005883445.1 Alphaproteobacteria bacterium
CGCTCGGTCTCACGGTGCCGCGTAAACTGCTTGCCGTCGCCGACGGGGTAATTGAATAGCTAACCAATACGTCTCGCTTGTTGCAGTGTATGAGTCCGTTTTTGGCACTTCTCGGACGTAGGGAGATGTCCGGCTTGAGTCCGCAAAGCGGGCAAAAGCGGAAATTGATCAGGTCGCGCGGCGCTTTCTCGCTGCCCGCCGCGTGCACGCGCTCGAAGCTTCTTGGTCACACGTTTTACGGCTGTGGCCCCGAATTGCGGAGCTCACGCTCAGCACGAAATACGTTACTGTAGAGGCCCGCAATCCACCGGCGTCCGCTCGAGGTAACATTGAGATAACCGATAGCGGCCTGGATGTGTGGCGAGACTCTGTTCCAATAAAATTGCGGATATTTATCGACGATGTCTGCTGGCGATTCATAACCGAGCTGCTTGTTCAGACCAATCTCTTCAAATTCGTAGTAGAGCGCATTGGCTTTTCTCAAATAGTGTGGATCGCCAAGTTGACCGATGAGATCTGCGGCTCGTAGGAGCGACCCTTCTTCGTCAACGTCCTCCTTCTCGTCGGTCGACGATGAATATGGGAATCGCGTGAAGCCGATCGCACGTGCGATCCGTGCGCCATCGAGTTCATCGACTGCCGCAACACGATCCAGCACGAACAGCATCGACCGCTCAACGTGATATGGCGCAAGCGCGGCGTCAGAGGATCCGCGCGGCAATGAAACCTTGCGGCCAGTCTCATCAACAATGTAGCCATCATCCCCGTCCCCTTTAACGACGCCACGGACGTATCCAATATCATGCGCCAGGCAGGCGACGATAAAGTTCGCATAGTCGGTTGGTGTCGAAGGCTTCAATAGTGCACG
>VAZL01000501.1 GCA_005883445.1 Alphaproteobacteria bacterium
CTGATGCTGACCAAGGCGCTCGACTTGTCGGCCAAGCGCAAGCAGCCGGTGAAGCTGCCGCTTGAGCCCGGCGAGGAGCGCGCGGCGGCATGATGCAGCTTCGGTAACGGACGAGACTTGTCATGCTGTTCATGGTGATCGAGCAATTCCGGAACCAGGACGCCAAGTCCGTGTACCGGCGGCTCCATCAGAAGGGTCGGCTCATGCCCGACGGTTTGGAGTTTGTGAACAGTTGGGTCGCAGCCGACCTTGGTCGTTGCTTCCAATTGATGGAATGCGGCGACATCACTCTCCTTCAGCAGTGGGTCGCCGAGTGGTCCGATCTCACCCACTTCGAAATCGTTCCGGTCGTGCCCGGCAAGGAGACCGCGGCTGCGCTGGCGGATCGGCTCTAGCTGGCGGCGCCGCAGCAATGAAACGCGCTTTGCTCGCTCTCGCCGTGTCGCTTGTCGCCGGTGGCTCGACGCTCGCGGAGGAAGATGTCGCCGCCTTCTTCCACGGCAAGACGCTGCGGCTCGTGGTCGGGGTCGGCGTCGGCTCGGGCTACGACATCAATGCGCGGCTGCTTGCGCGCCACTTGGCGGCGCATATCCCCGGCCAGCCGACCATCGTCGTGCAGAATCAACCGGGCGCCGGCAGCCTCACCATGACCAACGCGCTCTACCACACCGGGCCGTTCGACGGCACGGTGATGGGCGCTTCCTTCAACGGCATGCCGACCACCCCGCTGTTACAGCCGACCGGCGTGCGCTTCGATCCGGTCAAGTTCAATTGGCTCGGCAGCACCAATCGCGAGACGCAGGCCATGTACGTCTGGCACACCGCGCCCGCGCAGGTACTCGAGGATACCCGGAGCAAAGAGATCGTGATGGGCGCGCAAGCACCGGGCTCGACCCAGTTCGATTATCCGGTGCTCGCCAACAAGCTGTTCGGATTCAAATTCAAGGTCGTCACCGGCTACGAGAGCACGCCCAAAATCCATCTCGCGATGGAAAGCGGCGAGGTTGACGGCACCATCGCCAACTGGTCGACGCTCAAGGCCATCAATACGAATTGGATCACGGAAAAGAAAATCCGCATTCTCGCGCAGTGGGCGTTGCAGAAGAGCCCCGAACTCGACGACGTCCCGCTGTTCTTGGATGTTGCCAACACCGAGGGCGAGCGCGCCGCGCTGCGGCTGATGCTGGCGCGCCTGGAATACGGCCGTCCGTTCTTTCTGCCCCCGAACGTGCCGCCGGCGCGCATCGAGGCGCTGCGGCGCGCGTTCGATGCCACGATGAAGGATCCGGCCTATCTCGCCGAAGCCGACAAGCTCAAGATCGACGTGGAGCCGCTCTCCGGCGAGCAGGTCGCGGCGCTGGTCGAGCAGGTCTCCCGCACGCCCGCCGACACCGTCGCCCGCGTCCGCGCGGCGCTGGAGAACAGGTAACGCTGGCGTCCGGGGACGCATGCGAGGGCTGCGGCAGCCAAAACGGACTCCCGTCCATCCCACTTTCGGCTATAACCGTGCTCCCCACATAAAGCCCCTCCTCCAATTTGGAACCCGAGATGGATTCGCAGACCGTTGAACGCCGCGCGCAGCACCAGCCGCGCCTGGAGGATGGTCCGTTGGTGCGCGGGCTTGGACGCTACGCGGACGATGCGCCGATGGCCGGCCAGGCCCAAGCCTATTTCGTGCGCTCCCCGCACGCCTTCGCCGATATCCGTTCGATCGACACCACCGCGGCCAAGGCCGTGCCCGGCGTGCTCTGCGTGCTCACGGCCGCCGACATGGAGGGGATCGGCAACCTGTCTCAGCATCCGCCGCTTGCCGGCCGGGGCGGGCAAAAGCTCATCGTTCCGCACCGTCCCGTGCTCGCCGGCAAGACCGTGCGGCACGTGGGCGAGGCGGTCGCCGTGGTCGTTGCCGAGACGCTGATCGCCGCGCAGGACGCCGCCGAGCTCGTCGCGGTCGACTACCAGGAGCGCGCGCCGGCAATCGACCTGCGCGAGGCCATCCGCGAGGGCGCGCCGCAACTATGGCCGGAGGCTCCCGGCAACATCGCGGTAGACTGGCCCGGATTGGCGGCGGATCCCGACGCCAATGCGAGCGAGGTCGATCGCATCATCGCATCCGCCCCGCACGTGGCACGGGTTGCCGTCGTCCATCA
>VAZL01000502.1 GCA_005883445.1 Alphaproteobacteria bacterium
CGGCGGCTGATACCATCTTCCCGATTGTCGCTCGCCATAATCTCCCTCCTTCCGAAGGCCCGTTATTGGGTCAATCACAGACACGATCGGTCGGAGAAAGAATTTATTCCCGTAGCATCGTGCAGATGGGTAATCGAGACGAATGGGTGGCTTCGTTTGAATCGTGGCCGGAATAAGCAGCGAGCCGCTGCGATCTCCTCGGACAAAGGCTTGAACCGAGGGAGACGACGATGTTCACCAACGCGAAGCTTGCACTCTGCGTTGCCGCCGTGCTTGGCAGTACTTCGGCTGCTCAGACGGCTCCTCAACGTCCGACGATTCGCCAGACCGAGTCGATCGCTCAACACCAGGTATCAAGGAGCGTTTCTGGGGACGATAGCTTCGCGCCAGCACCGGGGCAAAGCACGCGCGCGAACGCCGTATACTTCGATCCGAGCCCGGCGCCATTCAACGCATTCACCTATTGCGCCTCGGTGCTGCTGACTCCCTCGACCTCGAAACGGGTAGTGCAGGGGGAGTTCAGGTTTCCCGCTTTCAGCGCAACACCAAATGTATCAGTGCAAATTGTTTCATCGATCGCAGGCGCGCCGATGCAGGTCCACGCGCTCAAAATTCAGGAAGTCCCCGGAATCTCGGGCGGCACCGAAACACAAATCGCCGTTGAGGCGGAGACGATCTTTGATGTTTCTCCGGGCGGGCTTTATTATGCAAATCTCGTGGTGACCGGTGTGCCGGTCGTTCCACCGACAAAACAGGCCCCGCCAAACTCTTGATTGAGTCGAAGCTTTGTCATCGGCCGGGGCGGCGATCACCCGACATGTGCCGCTACAACATCATCATTGGCGCGGGCCAGTGTATCCGGCGCGAAGCGATCCGCTAACGCTCGGTCCCATCAAGCTCCTTTGGGTGGATGGAGCGCGGCGTCGAATTTCTCGACGAATTCCTGCAGCTCTTCACCGTTGATATCGCTGATAGCAAAGAACTCGAGACCCTGCGCAGCCCAGCGTCGAACGTTGTATCCCTGCATTGTCTGCAGCTGCGCCGCGTGGCTTTCGGAGGCGGCTCCTTGCGTAACGAAGAGATTGATCACGTGTTTGCGGCGTCGATAGACAATCGAGGCGACGGCCTGGCCGTCGATATAGTCGAGCCTTCCGCCGAGCAGCATGAAGCCCTTCGCTGTCAGATCCACGACCGGCGGCGCTATATCGAGCTTGCCGTTGAACCATGGTTTCACCATATGCTGGTCGCTCGTCTGCACGTCGGTCAGGTGGTTGGCCTGAAGCGAGCGCACGTGCGCCGACACAATATCGCCGAGCACCCGCTGGTCCTGATCCGTTCGAAAAACCGCGACGACGAGGCTCGCCGCCATCGCAGTTGAGAGCGCCGTGCCCATGACGAAGCCCTTCAGCACGGAGCGGCGACTCGAGGCGCGTTGAGGCGCCGCCGGGAACGTCTTCTCGATGCGACGGCGCAAGCTCGCGGGCGCCGTGAAGCGAAGCTGTGCGGCCGGCATCGCTTGCTGTAGCTCACGGTAAGCACGCATTTGCGCGCCACAATGCGGGCAATGCGCCACATGCACCTCAACCTCGCGCGCGTGCCCGGCATCGAGCTCGCCATCGAGGAGCGCATGAAGCAAAATTTCGGTTTCGGTGCAGGTCATGTTGACGGTTCCTCCTCCGCAATCCACGCCTTCCGGAGCATGGATCGCGCACGTGCTAAACGCGACATCACCGTTCCGACCGGTACACCGACCACGTCGGCAATCTCGCGATAGGACAAATCGTTGATTTCGCGCAGGACGATCGCCTCCCGAAACTGGTCGGGAAGCTCTGCAACGAGACGGCGGATTGTTTGTGCGTCCCGCTGGTGCAGCACTTCCGTTTCTGGCGAGAGCTGCGACTCCTGCCACAGAGGTCTGACAGCGTCCTCGTCCTTGTCCGCTTCGCCGTCAACGTATTGATCAATGTAGTGTAAGCCGCTGGACCGGCGCGCGAATTCGCCACGGCAGACGTTGCGCAGGATGGCGAACAGCCAAG
>VAZL01000503.1 GCA_005883445.1 Alphaproteobacteria bacterium
TAAGAGGCTATTTGCTCTCCGCCTCGTAGACGCCGTTCCAATCCGCCGGGGGCGGATTATGGCGGAAGGCCTCGATGCGTTCGGCGTACATATGATAAAGCGCGCCGACGCCGAAACCTTCAGCAGCCTTGCGGCAGGGTTCGATTGTGTCCAGTGCCTGGGTCCAATTTTGCTCGCGGTAATACCGCAGCATCTTGGTCGTGAGCTCGTGCAATTCTAGGAAATTCGGGTCCCGACCAAGTTCCGCGCGCCCAAGCACCGTGAAGACCGTTTCTGGCTGTGTTTTCCCTTTCACCTGAATCCGGTCGATCTCCATGGTCGCGAATCTTTCTTTTGCCTTTTGTGCGGTTGCCTCGCCGATGACAATCGGGATCCGGTAGTCCTTCGTCCGTGCCTCGAGCCGTGATGCGACGTTGACCGTATCGCCCAGCACCGAATAGTTGAAGCGAAAATCGGAGCCCATATTCCCGACCACGCAGGGTCCCGTATTCAAGCCAATCCCGATGCGCAGAGGCATGTATTTCCCGCCATTCTGGTTCGCCTCGCGCTTGAACTCCTGATTGAGCTTGTCGGCACGAGCAAGCATCTCCAAGGCGGCTTCGCAGGCATTTACTTCTTGTTGCGGGTCATCGAGTGGCGCGTTCCAGAACGCCATGATCGCGTCGCCGATGTATTTGTCGATCGTGCCGTTGCGTTCGATGATGGCGTTCGTCAGCGGTGTCAGGAAACGATTCATCAGCCGCGTCAGACCCTGCGGATCGTGCTTGTAGGACTCGGAAATCGTCGTGAACCCGCGGACATCGCTGAACAAGACGGTCATCCTGCGCTCTTCGCCGCCCAGCACGAGTTTCTCAGGCGAACGCGCAAGCTGTTCCACGAGCGCAGGGGACAGGTAGAAGCCGAAGGCGGCGCGAATCTGCTGGCGCTGCTTCTGTTCCTGGAAATAATTCACGAAGATGAGCGTGAGATACACGAACCCGATCGACATCAAGGGATAAGTAAAATCGATCAGCAAATTGTATTGCGAGTACAGGTACCAAGACGCGCCGATCAGTGCCGTGACGAGAATCGCCCCAAGCGCGATCACGATCGAAGCGCGGAGCATGGGCGCGGCTATGATGATCGCAAGGCCCCCGAGCACCGCCACCAGCAACTCGGCTCCGATCGCGTAGTTGGGATAGGTCAACAGAGAATTCGTCAGCACGCTTTCGACGACCTGAGCATGGACCTCAACCCCGGGCATGGCGGCCGCCACTGGGGTCGTCTTGACATCGAGCAGGCCGACGGCGGAGGTGCCGATGAGCACCAGCTTCCCCTCTATACGGTCGCGGAGCACGCGCCCCTGCAGCACATCCTTGGCCGAAACGTAACGGGCGGGATCGTGCCGATTGAAATGAACCCAGAAGCGACCGTTCTGATCGGTCGACGCTTCCAGGCCGGGAACGGCAACGCTCTGCACGCCGGCCTGGTCGGTGCGCACGAGGATCGCGCCGGAATTCGTCACTACGCGCAGCAGCTCGATCGAAAGCGACGGCACGAGCGATCCCTGCGCCTGCATGATAATCGGCACCCGGCGGACAATCCCATCGCGCTCCGGCAGGATCGAAAATACGCCGCGGCCGGCCGCCGCCTCCTCGATCAGCGGGACGTTACGCAGCAGGCCTGGAAACGTTACGAGAAAGGGGCCGGGGTCCGGCCCCCGAACGGCAAAGCCGGTCTTTAACGTGGACTCCGCCTGCGATCGTGGCACTGGCGTTGCCGAGCCGACCTGACCGACCACGACACGCGAGCGCCGGATCGCTTGCGCCAGGACCTCGTCGTTGTTCGGCATAGATTGCAGCTTGTTACGTGTCTCCTCGTCGAGATTGCGGAAACTCGTCGCGGCGATGCTGGGCGACATTCGGTCGGGCTCGGCGAAAATCACATCAAACCCGATCGCCACGGCACCGAGCTGGGTGAGTCGTGTGACGAGGTCGGCGACAATCGTGCGCGGCCACGGCCACTGGCCGATGTCCTTCAGACTCGCTTCGTCGATGTCGACGATGACGACCGGCCGCGACTCCGTCTCACGTGGTTGCAGGCTCTGATAGAAGTCGAAGGTCCGCAGCCGGATTTCTTCCAGCGGCGCCGGGTCCAGGATGCGCAGCGGAACGAGCGCAAGCAACAGCAAGACGCAGATCGCTCGGGTCAGACCGAACCTTCGCGCCCAGCGAGCCAGCGTCCTCATGTCTGTAGTTCGGTCTTGGTCACTCGTTACTTCTCGCGGAACGCCCGCAGGAACTGATCGTGCAGGGGCTTGATCAGATAGGACAACATCGTTCTATCGCGAGTCTGCATAAACGCTTCGACCGGCATGCCCGGCAAGAGCTTCACCTCGCCCAAACGCTCGATCTGATCCGCTGGCATCGCGATCCGAACGGTGTAATAGCTCTGACCGGTGCGTTGGTCGGTAGATGTGTCGGCGGAGATTCGCGTAACTACTCCCTCGATCTCCGGCGTGGTCCGTATGTTGAATGCCGAGAAGCGCAGTATGGCCTTTTGGTTGAGCTGCAGCTGGTCGATGTCCTGTGGATTGACTTTCACTTCGACCGAAAGGTTGTCCGCCTCCGGCACGATGAGCATGATCGGGTCACCGGCCGTGATCACGCCGCCGATCGTGTGAACCGCCAATTGAAAGACGGTTCCGTCCTGTGGGGCGCGAATGTCGATGCGTTTGAGCTGATCCTCGGCCGCGACTTTGCGCTCGACGAGCTCGCCGATCTTGCCATCAACCTCGCGCAATTCCTTCGCGACGTCGCTGGCGATATCTTGATCTATTTGAAGAATTTGCAACGCCGTCTCGGCAATCTTACCTTTGGTTTGCGCCGAGGCCGCAACCAATTGACCGCGTTCACCATCGAGCCGGGCCGCTTCACGTTCGAGCGCAGTAAGGCGGGTGAGCTGGACGAGATTCTGTTTCCAAAGCTCACGCACGCCTGCCAGCTCTCGCTCGATGA
>VAZL01000504.1 GCA_005883445.1 Alphaproteobacteria bacterium
CGCCGCCGTGATCTTCGCCGCCGTCCTCGCGGCCGACGTCGGGGTCGAGAAATATCAGGCGATGCGGGTGCGCGAGCGCGCCGCCCGCATCGCGGCGCTGCAGCACCTGGCGCTCAATCGCCTTCGCGGCGACGTGCAGTCAGTCGCCGACCTCGGTGACGGGCGTTACGAATTGACGACGTATCTCGAGAGTGCCGGCGGCGAGGAGCCGATCTATGTCATGACGCCGGATATGCGCGCCTACGTCCAGGTCGGAACGGTGTGGCAGGAAGTGCCGCTGATGGCCGCCGACGACGGTACAACCGGGGTCGCGAAAATCGAGCGCAAGCAGACCTATCGCTATCGCTTCGATGCGCGCGTGCGCGATTTCGCGCAACTGCTCCCCAACTACATGCACGTGCGCTTCTCCAGCACGATGCTGGTCAGTCCGAGCAGCAGGCCGAACGGCGATGTGTTCGAGCGCAAGGATAATTACTACGTCTACCTGAAACCGTTCGACGTTGCCGACGAGGTGGTGTTGAAGCGGATGCGGTTCTCGGGAAAACCGCCGGTCTGGATCCCCATGCCGCCGCACTAGAATTCAAATTCCGCTCATTCCCGCGAAAGCGGGAATCGAGCAGCCCGCATGAGCCATAAGCGCGTTCACGCGCGTCCATAGCCCGTCGAAGACGGGCGTGAACGCCCTTAACGACGCGCTATGGCGATATGCGGGTGCCCCGGATGTCGCTTCGCTCATCCGGGCTACGTACTGAGGTACCGATGCAGTGATCGCGCGGCGGACGATCTTGATCGCTGCGCGACATTATTGTGCAATCAAAATCAGCCATGACACGGGAAGCGGAGGAGCTGGGCCATGTCCGACGTGCGCAAGACGAAATTCAAAGAGCCGATGGAAGACATCGATCTTCCCAAGATGAAGCTCGAGGTCGAGAGCGAGGCAAAGCCCGAGACGCCGCTCACCGCCGAACAGATTTACGTCAAGCGCAAGGCCGAGGTGGCGCAGCAGGACAACGAGGATTTTTCGGATTATCTGCGGGAAAAAGCCTCCCGCGATCAACAGCAAGCGCCGCAACCGGAGCTTGCGCCGCAAACCGCGCCTGCTCCGCAAACCGCGCCGAGGAAACTCAATCGGCGCAGCCTGCTGACCTGGGCGGCGGGCACCGCGGTGGTGGGCGAGGCGGTCACGCTCGGCTACCCGATGCTCACCAGCCAGAGCATCCCGGACCACGGGGCCAAGCACGCCGGCTCAACCTCTACCGAACCCCAGCGCCATCCCATCGATCGCGAATTGGTCAATCCGCAGGCGGATGTGGGCGGCCGACGCTTCGGCGACTGGGTTCTTCTGATGCCGACCAAGATGAGCGGCGGCACCTACGCGGTGAACCTCAATACCGGCCGGGCGCTGGCCTGGATCTCGTATTGGAACTACGGCGACTACAACCCGATCTCGCATCATTTGTGCGCCTTCCCGAGCGCGGATCCGGCGAAAGGCTTCGAATGGATCAACAGCACCCAGGGCGGCAAGAATTCGCTGATCTACGGCATCCCCACCCAGATCGAGACGCCGGGAGAAGGCTTCAACATCTATCGCGTGCGCTACGACGGCTCGCAAATGGAGGTGATGGAGGAACGTCGCGGAAACCACAGGCCTCGGTCTCGGCGTGCACGTGAACATCGATCCCAAGACCGCGGAGCGCTATTTCGTCACCGACGGGCAGAAGGACATCGCGGCCTGCTTCGACCGCCGGACCTCGCGCGTGATCGCGGCGCTCAAATACGACTGGGTGCCCAACGTGCGCAACCTGGCCGAGGCTTGGCAGAAGGGCGGCGTGCTCAAGATCTCCAAAATCTATCCCGACCCGAAGACCGGCAAGTACGACTATCTCGGCACCAAGGGCCAGAAGATCGAATGGGAGATGGTGCCCATGGGCGAACTCTTCGTCGAGGAGGGCACGCTCCCCGGCGACGATGTTC